>NZ_BBSK01000142.1:0-32857 GCF_001319805.1 Burkholderia sp. E168m22 | reverse complement strand
GCGGGACATGGTCTATCCAGCCCGACCAGCATGAATCCGCGCGGGAGACGACCCGGGTGAAAAACGCCACGGCGGCTTAGCGACTCGCGCCCCCCGGCTCATTGCGATGGAGGCTCGCCGCATCCTGTCGCGCTACTGCAAGTAGGGCTTGATGTTCGTCAGCGCGCGGGAAACATACTCGTCCTTCTCCCCGACCGGCGCGACATAGTGCAGCGCGCCGCGCGCGGCGTCCTCCCCTTCGAGACACGCGATGAGCCACGCGGCCAGATACGGCGAAGCAAGGCAGCCACCCGCCGTGGCGACGTTACCTCGGGCGAAGAAGGGCTGATTCAGGACCTCGACGCCAGCCTCGATCACCCAGGGTTTGGTCGTGAGATCGGTGCAGGCCGGGATCGTGCCGAGCAACCCGAGCTTCGCCAGAATCAACGTGCCCGAACATTGCGCGCCGATCAGCTGCCGGGCAGGGTCGAACCTGAGCTGCGCCATCAGTGCCGCGTCGTTGACGACGTCCCGCGTTTGAATACCGCTGCCGATGATGACGGCATCGTCCGTGCAAGCGTCCGCCAACGTCGATTGCGCGTGCACGGTTACCCCGTTCATCGACGTGACGGAAGGCTCCGGGCACGCAAGGGTGACGCGCCAGCCGGGCTTCCTGATTCGATTGAGCACGCCGAGCGCAATGAGGGAGTCGAGCTCGTTGAAGCCCTGGAAGGTTACGATCGCGATGTGCATGGGGCACCCTGTCTCCAGTCAGTCGACGCATCTTGCCAGATTGCCGCCACCCGCGGCCCTGCTTTGCCGACAACTCAGTGTTACAGCCGGCAAGCCTCCCGCCCTCACCGTCAATTTCGTATTCGTCCATTCGAGCCGCAGGCGAACTCGCGCCGCCAAAGCAATTTCTTGGCGTCACATGAGCGCCCCGTGTCAAAAGCGACGCTAACGTATGACAAAAGAGCTTCCTCCCACTCGGTACGAAGCAATCCCCCTCACCACCCGCAGCGCGCTCCAAACCAACACGAATCCGGTAAAGATTTACCGATCGAACAAATTGTTACGGCCCGTTTCAAAGATGTTCAAATAGTAGGCTGCAGCCCCGCTATTCTTCCGTCACCCACAATAACGATCCCAATGGGGGGTGACATATGAACAACATCATCAAGAGCGCCCTGTGCGCCGCCTTCGTACCATTCGTCCTCGCTGGTTGCGGCGGCGGCGACGACGGTGGCGGCACGCAAACCGGTACGCTGCACGTCGCGATGACCGATGCGCCATCGTGCGGTTTCGACCATGTGTACGTCACCGTCTCGCAAGTCCGCGTCAACGCCAACGCGAACGCCGCCGACAACGACGCCGGCTGGTCGACCGTTTCCCTCGCGACGCCGCAGAAGATCGACCTGCTGTCGCTGACCAACGGTGTGCTCGCCGATCTCGGCCAGACCGCGCTGCCTGCCGGCCAGTATCAGCAAGTTCGGCTGGTCCTCGCGCAGAATCAAGGTAACAACCTCGCAAACTCGGTCGTCCCGACCGGCGGCGTGGAACAGGCGCTCGCCACCCCGAGTGCGACGCAAAGCGGCTACAAGATCATCCAGCCGTTCACGGTCCAGCCCAACACGCTCGTCGATCTCGTGCTCGACTTCAACGCGTGCAAGTCGATCGTGCAGCGCGGCAACGGCTCGTATGCGCTGAAACCCGTCGTCACCGCGATCCCGACCGTCGTGAGCGGCGCGATCTCCGGCTACGTCGCCTCGGCCGAAGCCGGCGCGACCGTTTATGCCGAACAAGGCGGCAAGGTCGTCCGCGGCACGGTGGCCGACAGTTCCGGGAAGTTCGTGCTGTCGCCGCTGATCCAGAGCTCGACGCAGGGCAACTACGATGTCGTGATCGTGCAGAACAACTTCGCGTCGGGCATCGTCCGCTCGGTGCCCGTGGTCGTGAACACGACCACGGCGGTGTCGGCCTCGACCGCACCGATCACGCTGCCTGCGTCGACGATGAGCACCGTCAGCGGTACGGTGACGGCCAGCGCGAACGCATTCGTGCGGGCGCTGCAGACGGTCGACGCGAACGCGTACGAGATCACGTCGATCAACGCGAACATGGACACCGGCGCCTATTCGCTGTCGGTGCCCGCGGCAGCGCCGATCGTCGGCACTTACTCGGGTTCGCTGCCGGTCGCACTGGCCGCGGCGCCGGCCGCCGCCGGTCAATATACGATCGAGGCCGACGCGGCATCGGGCGCGACCCAATCGGCAAACGTCAACGCAACGACCAGTCAGTCCAACGTCAACTTCGGTTTCTGACGCGCCGACGGCATCATCGAAAGGGCCGAACGGCCCTTTCCTCTCAACGGGAGAACGAAGTGAAAAAAGGGGTTATCGCATTGCTCGCAGCGGCGAGCATGGTGGGTGCGCTCAGCGGGTGCGTCGCCTACGTTCCGGGCCCGCCGGTCGTGGTCGCGCCGCAAGGCGGGCCGGGGAATGGATTCTGTCCGCCGGGACAGGCCAAGAAAGGCAACTGTTGACGACATGCCCGCGCACCGCGGGCATTTTTTCATCCGTCGAGGGCGCCGGACGGTTCGACGAATTCCCCGTTCTCCGCGTCGTCACTCCGCCATCTTCGGCGGCCACGCATGGCCTTCGGCCTGGCAATGCCGGCACCACGCATACAGCGCGTCGTACATCACCAGACCATGCTCGAGCATGTCGTGATCGTCGGAAAACATGTCCGACAGCCCGAGCGAAATCGCATAAAGCCCGCTGGATTGCGGCGTCAGATCGAGCCGCGACGTATCCGCGCCGCGAATGATACGGGCCATGTGCTGCAGCGCCCGATCGTCGGCCAGACCATACTTGTCGAGAAACGCATCGAAACTGCATTGCTCGCCGACATGCGTCAATTCCACGCCCGGAATGTCGTACGGAATCGCACCGGTCTCGTTGGCGATCCGCAGCACGTCGCCCGGCGGGACGTACAGAAATTCGGGCGTCTCGTCGATAAAACGGGCAATGAGCCAGGGGCAGGCAACCCGGTCGATTTTCGGGCGTTGTCGCGTAATCCATTGCATGGCGGCCTCCACGGTCAGTGATGCAGCAGCGGGTACACGATCAGGCCGATCACGGCGGCCCCGCCCACGACCACCGGCTCCGACAGCTTCTTGAACCTGACCAGCAGCACGATCGCCGCGAGCGCCATCAAGGCGGTGGGCACATCGACGATCGAACGTCGGGCCAGCACGATCACCGACCCCGTGATCGCGCCGACGGCCGCGGCCGTCACGCCGTCGACGAATGCCAGGATCGCCGGCAGCCTGCCGTACTTCTTGAAGTACGGGGCCGGCAACACGGTGAACAGGTAGCACGGCAGGAACGTGCCGGCCGCCGCCACGCATGCGCCCGGCAGCCCCGCCACCAGATAGCCGATGAAGCCCACCGTGATGACGACCGGGCCCGGCGTGATCATCGCGACGGCCACCGCATCGACGAACTGCTTCTCGTTGAGCCAATGGTGCTCGGTAACCACGCCCCCATAGAGGAACGGCACGATCGCGAGCCCCGAGCCGAACACGAAGGCGCCGGCCTTCGCAAAGAACGCGGCGAGTTGCGCGAGCTGCGGCCAGTCGACGATACCGAGCCATGCCCCGGTGGCGGAGACGGGCAACGCCACGGCCGCATCGACGCGCCGCTGGCGCAACCACCTGGGCGGCGCGCGCGTGAACCAGACGACCAGGCCCGCCGCGAGAAACAGCCACGCCACTTCCGATTCGGTGATCACCGTCACCGCGACCAGCGCGAGATAGATCGCCCATAGCAGCTTGTCGTGACCGATGCTTTTCGCGGTCAGCTTGCGCGCGCTGATCGCGATGATGCCGATCACCGCCGCGCCGACGCCGTAGAACACCGACTGCATCCACGTCAGGCCGCCGAATCGCGTGTATGCATAGCCGAGCAGCACCACCATCACAAACGAAGGCAGCACGAACGCGATCCCGACCAGCGTGGCGCCGACGATGCGGTAGTGCACGTAGCCGAGATAGATCGCCAGTTGCGCGGCAAGCGGGCCCGGGGCGAGCTGCGCGAGCGCCAGGCCCTCCTTGTAGTCCGCGTCCGCGATCCATCCGCGCGTGTCCACGAGATCCCGATGCATGTAGCCGGCGAGCGCGACCGGCCCGCCGAAACCGGTCGCGCCGAGCCACGCGAAGTACCGGGTCAGTTGCCACAGCGTATAGGCCGGGCGGTCGCGATGTGTATTCATGTCGAGGCGCGCAGAAAGGTCAGGGGTTTCGATTGCCACGGAAATGCACGTACAACGAATCGAGTACGGCGCCGATCTCCATCAGGAGCGCATCGTCGTCGGCAAGACGCTTGCGGGCACCCGCGAGAATGGCCTCGAATCCGCCGGCTTCCGGCACGGTGGCACCGCCCACGTCCAGCGCATGCACCATGGCGCCCAACCGGACGAGACCCGCGTTGTCGTCGAGTCCAAAGCTCGCGATCAGGACCTCGAACGACACGCGATCGCCCACATGCGTGAACGGGGCGCCGTCGAAATCGAAGCCCAGCGCGTCAGCCGGACAATCGGCGAGGTTGTCCAGCCACACGAAGCGCGCATGCGGATCGATGAAACGCCGAATCAGCCACGCGCTGGCGACGCGATCCACCCACAGGTGACGGCGCGTCGCCCACAGCCTGCCCTGATATTGCGCAGGGTCGCGACGCGGGATGCCGCGTTGAGCGGCATGCGGCTCGCCCGGAGAGCGCAACGCTTCGATCGCGGCGGTGAAATCCCGCCATTGCGCCTGCGCGCGCAGCGAGGTTTCGCCGGGAAAGAAATCGATGCTTCGAATGGCCTCGTACGTGCGAGCGTGGCGGCGTTGCAGGCGATTGAGATCGGCTGCCGCCAGATCCGGCAGCGTCTGGCGGGCCTCCGAAAGCTCGGCAAGCCACGCTGCGTAGTCGCCCGCGCGATCGAACAGCCGTTTGTACGCGTCTTCGTCGGCAGGGTCGTCCGCACGGACATCCAGCAACCACGCCTGCCCATCGCCGTTACGGGCCTCGTCGGCGAGCTCACGCAACTGCGCCGCCTGCTCGGCATGCGCCGGCAACAGGTAGGCACCGTCCCGCAGCGCACCACAGCCCAGCGCCTTGACGGTACGCCAGATGCGCATGCGGGCAGTCGCACCGGAGGTCGGCAGACTGACGATCAACAGCAGCCAGGAAGTCGGGACGGGATTCATGACGGCAGCATAGTGGGTCGTCACGAACACTGCAATTCGGTAGAGATCGCTACAATCTTTTGGTGGTAGACGGCTCCACTCGATGCGTGGAGCAGGAACACAGCAATGACGACAGTCAAGACTCCATCGCCATCCGGATCGATATATCGGGAAAATGGACAGAACGTCCGGTATCACATGAGCGCCGAAGTCGCGCGCGACGACATCGGGGCCAGCGCATCATGCCGTCATCGAGCGCGTGACCGACGTCGCAGCAGATGGTTACGATATTCTGCGAATCGAGCGGTTCAACGCATACACTGAAAGCACGCCACGGTGAACTCCCGTCGATCCGTCGCACGCTTTCCCGACACCGTTCCGAATGCAACTGGACGGCAAACGCAGGCCCGCCCACGAAACCGCTCCAATGACAATCGATCCCGGCTCCATTCCTTACTATCTCGTCCTTCGTGCGGGGTGGCCACCGTACGTGCTGAATTCGGATCGTCAGGTGCTCCGCCGTCAGGCGAGCCCGCTCTTGCTGGCATTCGCGCGCACGCGCGGAGCGATCGCACATGTCGACGACAGCGCGTGGAACGGCTTCTCCGACAGCGAAGGGCTCACGGTAGTCGAGCGTCGCGAAACCGGGTTCTTCTCGCTGGTCGCGGGGAACGAGACTGAACGTCAGTTGCAATTGCTGACGACCCTCTGACGTCGCCGCCCGCACCGCGCCTGCGATCTGACCACTCGTCCATCGCATCGTGTACCGTGTGCCGGTGCGTGCTTGCACCAACCCGGAATAAATCGACCGCTCGGCAAACGATGCGCGTATGATGGGTTCATCCGAGCGATCAGCCGTTCTTTGAGCGTTCGCCCCTCCACCCGCCCGCTTGCTGCATCGCCCCTCCCTCGCGCTGCAACGTTGTCCCCTTCACCCATCGGCCCGCCCCTCGACGGGAATACTGGCCGGATGTGTTCGCCCATGCGACTCGTCGTGGCCGAACGCCAGGAGTTCGTCATGAGCATGCACGTCTATCGTGGATTCGAGATTTATCCATTGATCTACCCTCACGTGGCGGCGCCGCAGGGCTGCCCGCACAACTACGACGCCGGGTTCGACGCGGCGGTCAAGATTTGCCTGCGCGGCACCACCGATACGCTGACGCAGAGCCAGACTTTCCGGTTGCGCGACACCGCCCCGTTCGACAACGCCGGTGACGCCCGTCGTGCGTCAGTGCGCTATGCCGAGAACATCATCGACGACAATCGCGGCAAACAGGGGTTCTTTTCGAGCGCGGGCTGACGCGTGCTCGCCGGTGCAACGCAATTTTTCGGCATTTTGGAGGACGAAATGATCATCGACGAACTGCTCGGCTTGATCAGACGAAATGAAGTCACCCGGATCGACACCGTCGTACCCGCCAGAATCGCCGATTCAGCGATGTGTCATCAACCCGAGCTGCACATGTTCATGGCGGTACGCGCGCTATCGATGGGAGCGGGATACTCGGAATTCGAATCCGACGAGATAGCAAGCGCCGTCATGACGCGGCTCGGCTAGCTTTCCGTTGCAACCTTTCCTGACAGGATCTACATGACGACAATTACGCTGAAGCTCAACGAACCGATCGATGTCGCCCTTCGGCGATTCCGGCGTGACATCGAGAAAACCGGGTTGATTCGCGAGTTGCGCGCTCGCACCGGCTACGAGAAGCCCACGACGGAGCGCAAGCGGAAAAAAGCCAGCGCCGTGGCCAGACAGCGCCTGCAAGCGAAGCGCCTGCTGCCGCCCCGAAAAATGTATTAGGTTCTGTTTTTGCGAAGCAACGATGTCAATTCGCAGGCCGTCGTTTAGCCGGCCGCAGGTGGCCGATGAGAGCGTCGACGAAGTGAGCTTGGCGGCAGCGGCATCGGTCTCGGAATACTTTCGGGCACGTTACGTTGGCAAGCGTGGCTATTTGTGTCGCGTTGCCGACCTTCGCGGCGCAAACGGGTCTCGACACCGCGTACGGGCTTCATTGCGCGGCGCTGAGCTTCGGAAACCTCATCACTATGACAAGCCCGCCGTCTGCCGCATTGGACATGTGCAGTGTGCCGCCGTGACGGCGAACGAGGCGGTGAACGATGGCCAGGCCCAAGCCGCTGTGCGAGGTGCCGCCGCGAGCGGGATCGAGCCGGACAAACGGACGCAGCACGCGATCCAGATCAGGCTCGGATACGCCGGGCCCGTGGTCTCGCACCACGAGTTCGTAATGCTCGCCATGCGCTCGCGTGGCGATCTCCACGGGCGGCTCGCCGTAGGTGAGCGCATTTTCGACGAGGTTCGAGAGCATGCGGTCGATATCGACCGCAGGTAGCATGAAGTCGGGCCCCGCGTGAAGATCGAGCGTGACGAGCGCATCTCGGTGCGCGTCGCCGCTCGGACTCAGCGCGTCGGTGTAATCGCGACGGCAATGCGTGTCCACGCTGATCAGCGGCGAACCTTCGGGGATCTCGCGCGCAAAGTCGAGAAACTGCGTGATGACACGCGACATGGACTCGGTATCGCGCAGAAAACCCTCGCGATCGCCACGATCGGTCAGCAGGTCGGCCCGCACCTGCATGCGTGTGATCGGTGTGCGCAGGTCGTGCGCGATACTCGCCAGCATCACGGCGCGCTCGCGCTCGGCCACGGCCAGCTCGCCGGTCATGTCGTTAAAGTCGCCGATCAACTCGCGCAATTCGCGCGGCCCGCGCTTGCGCACGATGTTCAGGTGGTGGCCGGTGCGATGTTCGCGCGCGGCTGCGGCAAGATCGCGAATGGGGCGATTCAATTGCCAGGCAAGCACGACGGCAACCCCGATAGCGAACACCAGCGTCAACGCCAGCACCCCGGTGAAGCGGCTCACCGGCACCTCGGCTCGCGGCAGCACGATGCCACGTGTGCTGCCCGCGCGGAGCACGCGCAGCGTGCCGTCGTCGTCCATTGCCACGTGGGTGCCCGGCGGCAGCACGTGCCGCAATTGCCGTTCGATGGGCCCGTTCGTGTCGCCGCGAAAGCGCTGCGCGTCGGCGGCCGGCAGTTGCTTCAGGTCCACGAACGAAATACCGAGAATGTCCGCCACGGACCGCTCGCCGCCGCTGTCCTGCCCGCCCATGCTGGCGGCAGTTTCCACAACGCGCGAAATATGGAAGGCGGCGAGGCTCGCGCGCGTTCGCTCGATCAGCAGCAGCGACGTAAGATGAACCACCACCAGCAGGCCCACCGTGGTGATGACGAGCCGGCCGAACATCGTGTCAAGTGGATTCTTCATCGGCCGGGTTGTCGGGAATGAACATGTAGCCGATCCCGCGCACGGTTTGCAGCCGTCGGGGATTGGACGGGTCGTCCTCGATCAGGCGGCGCAGACGCCATACCGGCACGTCGATGCCGCGCTCGGTCACTTCGGCGTCCGGGCCGTGGAGCAATTCGATGAGCCGCGTACGCGAAAGCGTTTCCATGGGGTGCGAGGCCAGCACCTCGAGCAGCGCGTACTCGCCGCCAGTGAGCTTCACGGGCGTGCCTTCGCGCAGCAGCGTGCGCGTCGAGAAATCCAGTTCGAAGCGGCCGAACCGGCACGGGGTGGGCTTCTCCCGCACCGCCGTGGTTCTCGGTGGCCCTTGGCGGCGCAGCACTGCCTGGATGCGCGCGAGCAGTTCCTGTGGCATGAACGGCTTGCCCAGATAGTCGTCCGCCCCGAGTTCGAGCCCGAGCACGCGGTCAATGCCTTCGGCGCGCGCGGTCAGCATGATGACGGGAATCGTGTCGCCGCTCGCGCGCAGTTGCTTGAGCGCGGTGAGGCCATCCACGCCCGGCATCATCAAGTCCAGCACGATGATGGCCGGCCGTTCGCGCTCCAGCCGCCGCGCGAGATTCGTTGCGTCGTGCAGAACGGAGAACTCGATGCCGCGCTGCTGGAAGAACCTGCGCAGCAGGTCGCGCAGTTCCGCATCGTCGTCGACGAGCAGGACTTGCGGCGCGGCGTCGGGGATGGAAGGTGGGTGCATTTCAGGTATTCAGGGCGGCGTGAGGACGCAATGATGGTAGCCCGGATACGACCTGACTGGCTTTCGGAATATTACTGTGATTTGCGATCGCTGACGGAACCGGCACAAAAGTCGGGCCGCGCGGGTATTACGTACACCGAAAGCCCGATTCTCCTTTCCCTGTCGGGGCGCTTCACTGGACAGTAAGTTTCAGTAAGCACAAAAAAATGCGCCATCGGTAGCGTTACGCCTTGTCCAGCACCGGTACCGCCGAGGTACCTCTGAAGTGTCCGGTGCCGTCCCGTTCTCGCATCGCGCGACATCGCGATGCCCAAACAGGTCAAAGATGAAGACGCCCATTCTCCCGAACCACGCGCACCACCCCATGACGTGCAGGCCGCGCCAGCTGTTTGCCGCACTCTCGATACTTGCGATAGTCGGAACCGCCGGCTGCAACAGGCAGACCGGCGCCCCGGCCGGCGGCTCCGCCGCGCAGACCGCACAGGTAGGCGTGCTCTCCCTCGCACCGCAGCGCATCGTCGAAACCACCGAACTCGCCGGCCGCCTTTCCTCGCAGAAGGTCTCCGACGTGCGACCGCAGGTGAGCGGCATCATCCTCAAGCGCCTGTTCATGGAAGGCGGCGACGTGAAGGCGGGCCAGGTGCTCTACCAGATCGATCCGGCCACCTACCAGGCTGCCTACGATCAGGCGCGCGGCACGCTGGAAAACGCCCGCGCCACGCTGGCTTCGGCGAGGACGAAAGCGGACCGCTTCACCGAACTCGTGAAGATCAACGCCGTGAGCAAGCAGGACTACGACGATGCCGTCGCTGCGGTTCGCGAAGACGCCGCGAACGTCACGGCCGACGAGGCAGCGCTCGAATCCGCGCGCGTGAACCTCGAATACACGCGCGTGCGTGCGCCCATTTCCGGACGCATCGGCGCATCGACCGTGACGGAAGGCGCGCTCGTCACCTCGAACCAGACCACCGCGCTCGCCACCATCCAGGCGTTCGACCAGATGTACCTCGACGTCACGCGCCCCAGCACGGAATGGCTGAGGCTTCGCAAGGCCTTCGCTTCCGGGCGCCTGAAGAAGACAGGCAGCGACAGCGCCGCCGTCACGCTCGTGATGGAAGACGGTACCGAATATGCCCACCCCGGCGCGCTGCAGTTCTCCGGCGTCACGGTGGACGCCACCACGGGTTCGGTCACGCTGCGCAGTACGTTCCCGAACCCCGAACGCGAATTGCTGCCCGGCATGTTCGTGCGCGCCCGCCTGGAAGAAGGCGAGAACGACAACGCGATACTCGTACCGCAGATGGCCGTGACGCGCGCGTCAGACGGCAAGGCGAGCGTCTACGTCGTGGATGCGGCCGGCAACGCGCGGCAGGTGCAAGTCACGGCCGACAACGCATTCCGGGACCAATGGATCGTGACCTCAGGCCTGCACACCGGCGACCGCGTGATCGTGAACGGCCTGCAGAGCGTGCATGCGGGCGCGCCGGTCAAGGTGGCGGCCGATACGCCGCAGACGCAGGCGAACGCGGCATCCGCGGCACCCGCGACGGACACGGCCCCGACCGTGTCGGCACAACGCTAGGCGGAGAACGGCATGGCAGAGTTCTTCATCAAGCGTCCCATTCTCGCGTGGGTCATGGCCATCGTCATCATGCTGGTGGGCGCGGCGGCGGTCACGAGTCTTCCCGTCGCGCAGTACCCCACCATCGCGCCGCCCTCGGTGCAGGTGACGGCCACTTACCCCGGCGCCTCCGCCGACACCGTCGCGGCAACCGTGACCCAGGTGATCGAGCAGAAGCTGAGCGGCATCGACAACGTGCTGTACATGTCGTCCACGAGCAGTTCCGCCGGGCAGGCCACCATCACGCTGACGTTCAATCCCGGCACGAATCCCGACATCGCGCAGGTACAGGTGCAGAACAAGGTGACGCAGGCCACGCCTACCCTGCCCCAAACGGTGCAGGAGCAAGGTGTGCAGGTCGCGAAGGCGTCGACGAGCTTCCTCATGATCGTCGCGCTCTCGTCGCCGGGCGGCACCTGGAATTCGGTGGATCTCGGCAACATCATCGCGACCCGGATCGAAGATCCGCTCGCGCAGTTGAACGGCGTGGGCGACGTGACGCTGTTCGGCTCGCAGCACGCGATGCGCATCTGGCTCAACCCGGTGAAGCTGCACAGCTTCGGACTCACGCCCGCCGACGTGACCACGGCCATCACGAACCAGAACGTCGAGCTTTCCACGGGGCAGGTCGGCGGCTCGCCGGCAACGGATTCGCAGGCCATCAACGCGACCATCCGTTCGTCGAGTCTGCTGACGACCGCCGACCAGTTCGCCGGCATCCTGCTGCGCGTGAACAGCGACGGCTCGCGCGTGCTGCTGAGGGACGTGGCGCGCGTGGAGGTAGGCGGCGACAGCTACGACACCTCGTCGCGCCTGAACGGCAAGCCGGCATCCGCGCTCGCCATCAAGCTCGCCACCGGCGCCAACGCGCTGGACGCAGCCAACGCCGTGCGCGCGAAGCTCGCCGAGATCCAGCTGCAATTACCGAAGGACGTCGCGATCAGTTATCCGTACGACACCACGCCGTTCGTTCGCATCTCGATCGAAGAGGTCGTGAAGACGCTGTTCGAAGCGGTCGTACTGGTCTTCCTCGTGATGTACCTGTTCCTGCAGAACGTGCGCGCCACGCTGATTCCGACCATCGTGGTGCCCGTTGCGCTGCTCGGCACGTTCGGTGTGACGTCGATGATCGGTTTTTCGATCAACGTCCTCTCGATGTTCGCGATGGTGCTCGCCATCGGCCTGCTCGTGGACGACGCCATCGTGGTGGTGGAAAACGTCGAGCGCATCATGAGCGAGGAGAAGCTCGGCCCGAAGGAAGCCACGCACAAGGCGATGGGGCAGATTACCGGCGCCCTGGTCGGCGTGACCACCGTGCTCACCGCCGTCTTCATTCCGATGGCGTTCTTCGCGGGCTCCACGGGCGCGATCTACCGGCAGTTCTCCATCACCATCGTCTCGGCGATGCTGCTGTCGGTCATGCTCGCGCTTACGCTCACGCCGGCGCTGTGCGCCACGCTGCTCAAGCGCGCCGACGTGGAGCACCACGAAAAGCGCGGCTTCTTCGGCTGGTTCAACCGGTGGTTCGCCAAGAGCAATGCGGGTTACAGTTCCTCGCTCGCACGCGTGGTCGCGCGGCCCGCGCGTTACATGCTTCTCTACGGCGCGATCGCCGGCGTCGTGGCGCTGCTCTACGTCACGTTGCCCTCCTCGTTCCTGCCTGACGAAGACCAGGGCTACTTCATCGTGTCGATCAGCGCGCCCGCGGGCACGCCGGCCTCGCGCACGCTGAAGACGGTGGAGGCCGTGGAGCAGTACGTGCTGAAAGACGAGCCGGGCGTCAAGCAGGTCATCGCCATCAACGGCTTCAGCTTCAACGGCCAGGGGCAGAACAACGCCATCGCGTTCGTGACGCTCAAGGACTGGAGCCTGCGCGGTTCGCGCGACAGCGCGTCGGCCATCATCGCGCGCGCCAGCCAGCATTTCGCCGGCAATCGCGACGCGCGCATCTTCGTGCTGAATCCGCCCGCCATTCAGGAACTGGGTACGCAAAGCGGCCTCGACTTCGAGATAGAAGACCGCGGCGGCGCAGGCCACGACAAGCTGCTCGCGGTGCGCAACCAGTTTCTCGGCATGGCGTCGAAGGAACCGACGCTCGCGATGGTGCGCCCGTCCGGCCTTGAAGACACGCCGCAGCTGCAGGTGGACATCGACCGCGAAAAAGCCAACGCGCTGGGGCTTTCCATCTCCGACGTCAACGACACGCTGCAGACCGCGTTCGGTTCGTCCTACGTGAACAACTACATCGACACGGGGCGCGTGCAGAAAGTCTATGTGCAGTCGGACGCGCCGTATCGCATGATGCCTGCCGACCTCGGCGACTGGTATGTGAAGGCAGGCAGCAGTTCGTCGGGTTCGTCGTCCTCGTCGTCCTCGAGCACCACCACGAGCACGACAGGCTACGACGCCACGATGGTGCCCTTCTCGTCGTTCGCAAAGAGCCACTGGACGTTCGGGCCGCCACAGATCGAGCGCTACAACCGGCAGCTCGCCGCGGGCATGTCGGCCGCCACGCGGCCCGGCGTGAGCACCGGCGAGGCGATGACGGCAGTCGAACAGCTTGCGCACAAACTACCGCCCGGCTTCGCCGTGGAATGGACGGGCCAGTCGTATCAGGAGAAGCAGGCCGGCTCGCAAGCCACGGTGCTCTATGCGATCTCGCTCGTCGTCGTGTTCCTGTGCCTTGCGGGCCTCTACGAAAGCTGGTCGATTCCGCTTGCGGTGCTGCTCGTCGTGCCGCTCGGTGTGCTGGGCGCGTTACTGGCCGCTCACGGGCGCGGGCTTTCGAACGACATCTACTTCAAGGTGGGGCTGCTGGCCACTATCGGTCTGTCCACGAAGAACGCCATCCTGATCGTCGAGTTCGCGAAGGATCTGCAGGCGCAGGGGCACAGCCTCGTGGACGCCGTACTCGAAGCCGCCCACATGCGGCTGCGCCCCATTCTCATGACTTCGCTCGCGTTCGTGTTCGGCGTGCTGCCGCTCGTCATCAGTACGGGGGCCGGCGCCGGCGCACGCCACGCCATCGGCACCGGCGTGACGGGCGGCATGATCGCGGCCACGGTGCTCGCCATCTTCTTCGTACCGGTCTTCTTCGTCGTGGTGCGCAGACTGTTCAACGAACACGGTCACACCACGGACACCGCCGACATCAACGAGGGCAACGCATGAAACGCACACTGATCGCCCTTGTTTGCACGGGCGTGCTGGCAGGCTGCACGCTGGACCCGACGTACCAAAGGCCGGCCGCACCGGTCGACGACACCTGGTCCACCGTGCCCGCGCTGGCGCAGCCGAAGGCCGCGCAGAGCACGGCTGCGGCACCGCCGGGAGCCGACCTCGGCTGGCGCGATTTCTTCAAGGACCCGCGACTGCAAAAGCTGATCGAACTCGCGCTCGCGAACAACCGCGACATGCGCGTGGCCGCGCTCAACGTGGCGCAGTACGAAGCGCAGTACCGCATTGCGCGCGCCAACGTCGGACCGGCCATCAACGCATCCGGCTCGGTCACGCGCGAACGCGTGGCCGGCTCCACGAGCGCATACAGTTCGAGCAGCGCGAGCGTGGGCCTCACATCGTGGGAAATCGACTTCTTCGGCCGCCTGCGCAGCCTCAAGCGTCAGGCGCTGGAGCAGTACCTCGCCACGGACGCCGCGCGCACCAGCACGCAGATCAGCCTGATCGCGACCGTCGCCACCGACTATCTGCAACTGCTCTCCGACGAGACGTCGTTGCAGATCGCGCAGAACACCGTGGATGCGGACCAGCACACCTACGACCTCACGGTGAGCATGATGAAAATGGGCAGCGCGTCGCTGCAGGACGTGCGCCAGGCTGAAAATTCGCTGGCGAGCGCGCGGTCGAGTCTCGCCTCGTACACGCGTGCGGTCGCGCAGGACCGCAACGACCTGGTGGCCGAAATCGGTGCGCCGCTGCCCGACGATCTGCCGCAAGGCCCTTCGTTGATGGAAAGCGAGAACACGTTCGCGGACATCGGCGAAGGCGTGCCGTCGGACCTGCTCGCGCGCCGGCCCGACATCGTCGAAGCCGAGCACACGCTCAAGGCCGCCAACGCCAACATCGGCGCGGCGCGCGCCGCGTTCTTTCCGAAGATCGAGCTGACGGCTTCCGCGGGCACCACGAGCGGCAGCCTCTCGAACCTGTTCAAGGCGGGCACGGGGGCGTGGACGTTTGCGCCGTCCATTTCGGTGCCCATCTTCGACTTCGGCTACAACCGCGCCACGCTGGACGTGGCGAAGGTCGAGAAGGACATCGACATCGCCAACTACGAAAAGGCCATCCAGACGGCGTTCAAGGAAGTGTCGAATGCACTCGCGGGACGCACCACGTACGTCACCCAGGTAGCCGCGGACCGCGACTACGTCAACTCCGCGCAGCAGTACTACGACCTCGCGCAGGCACGCTACCGCAGCGGCACCGACAGCTTCCTGACCCTGCTCGACGCGCAGCGCACGCTCTACGCCGCGCAACAGCAACTGGTCACGGACATGCTCGCCAAGCAGTCCAATCTCATCACGCTGTACAAGGTGCTGGGCGGCGGCTGGCGGGAAACGAGCGCGGTGGCGCAGCGGTAGCCTCCGTACGCCCGTGAACGACGCGCTTTCCCACATCACGGGCGTCTTGCTATTGATGCTCCGTTCCCCCACGACGGGCTGCTGGAAACAGCCGTGCGCACGACGGATCGCACGCGGTTCTCACGAAAGAGCAGCGTACGGAGGCGTCGCCGGCCCTGTCGCTGATCACCGATGCACTGCGCCATCGACGCTGGCGCAGCGTCTCCCCCGCTCTATCGCGCGCCGCCCCGTCGCCACGGTGCGCCCGGCCCGATCGCACCGGCACGCCGGGCGACACGCTCCACCCGACGTCCCGGTGATAAGCTCGGCATCGACGCGCCGTCGCGCATCCCGTCACCCGACCAACCCTACGCCTCCCGCGAGTCCGCCCATGCCCATCGCTCCTGCTGTCGTCTCCGCCTTCACGCCCACCGGCAAGCTTCGCGCATCGATCAACCTCGGCAACCCGATCCTCGCGAACCGCGACCCGGTAACGGGCGAACCGTTCGGCGTATCGATCGACCTCGCCCGTGCCTTCGCCGAGCGCCTGTCGGCCGACCTGGAACTCGTCGTGTTCGACGCCGCCGGCAAATCGGTGCAGGCGCTGACCGACGAGCGCGCCGATTTCGGCTTCTTCGCGGTCGATCCGCTGCGCGGCGAAACGGTCGCGTTCACCGCGCCGTACGTGCTGATCGAAGGCTTCTATCTCGTGCCGGATGCATCGCCGATCCGCACCAACGCGGACGTCGACCAGCCGCACAACCGCGTGGCCGTCGGCAAGGGCAGCGCGTACGACCTGTTCCTCACCCGCGAACTGAAAGCCGCGCAGATCGTGCGTGCGCCGACGTCGCAAGCCGTCGTGCCGACGTTCGTCGAGCAGCAGCTGGAAGTGGCGGCCGGCGTGAAGCAGCAGCTCGAAACCGACGCCGCGAAAACGCCCGGCCTGCGCCTGCTCGACGAGCGCTTCATGGTGATCCGGCAGGCGATGGGCGTGCCGAAGAGCCGCGGCGACGCGGCCGCCGCGGCACTGGCCGCGTTCGTCGAAGACATGAAGGCGTCGGGCTTCGTCGCCGATTCGCTGCGCCGGCACGGCATCACGGGCGCATCGGTCGCGCCGGCGGGCTGATCGACAACCGCGCCGAAACCGGTACGGCCCGGACAATCGGGCCGTGTCGCCGATCAGCGCTGTGCCGCGAGCGCTTCGGTGATCGCGAGGAATCGCGCGATATCGTCCGGCGCATGACAATGGAGCGGCGAGATCCGCACCGCGCCGGCGAGCCCGAACGATTTCAGCATCCGGCCCGAGTACAGGCTCGACGCAACGCGCTCGTAGACGATCACACCGTGCTTCTCGTATTCCCGCACCGCCTGCGTCGGTTCGAGATGCGCGAAGCCGATCCCGACGATCAGGTCGCGCTGCGTCAGGTCGTCATGATCCCAGTAGACGTCGACGCCGTCGATCGCGCGCAAGCCGTCGAGCAACGCGGCGAGCAGCGCGCGTTCATGCAGCTCGATCCGGTGCATGCCCTCGACAAACAGCGTGCGCCGGTCGTCGGAATCGGTGAAATACCGGCCGATCCACGCCACGTAATCGACAATCGACGATACGACCGCAAATTGCGCGGGCGCCGGGCTCCCGAGTTCCCATACGCCGTTCTCCTTCGCGGCGAGCCGGTGATGCGGCAGCGCGGCCGCACGCGGCGACAGCCACGACATGCCCGAGCCGCGGCATCCGAAATACTTGTACGGCGCGAAGTTGATCCCGTCGACCGGCGTGCGCTGCAGGTCGATGACCCCGTGCGGCGCATGCTGGACCGCGTCGACGACGATGAACAGATCGGGCTTCTTCTCTCTCGCCCGCGCGACGATCGTCTCGATGTCGAATTTCGCACCGGAGATGTTCGACGCCGCCATCACGCTGAGCAGCGCGGTATCGGCGTCGACCAGCGCCACGATCGCGTCGACGTCCACGCCACCGGTCTCAGGATTGCTCGGCGCGATGCGCAGCGTCTTGCCGGTCCGTTCCGCGTAAACCGTCATTGCATCGTAGGACGACGGGTGCTCGAGCACGGTCGTCACCGCGTTGGTGCCCGGCACGTTCTCCATGATCGCGCGCACCATGTCGAACATCGCGCCCGATGCGGTCAGCGACGCATACACGGTGCCGCCCTGCGCGTTCAGGATCGTGCGAACGTCGTCCTCGCCGCGCGACTGGATCGCCTGCAGATCGAGCGCCCGCGCATGGATACGCTCCGGGCAATCGGGCAGCGCATCGACCCGCGCGTACGCGTCGACTGCCGCCTTCAACCGGAACGACCCGCCCGCGTTGTCGAAGAACAACCGCTCGCGGCCGTCGACGTCGCGATCGACGTGATGAAAGTGCGACTTGATCTGCTGCATCAACGCGTCGGGAAAAAGTGCGCCATGGGGACTGCTCATCTTCGATGCTCCTGTTTGCTTCGGAATGTTGTGCGGTGCATGCATGGCGGCGTTCAGCCGCGCAGCGATTCGACGTACGCGCGGCCCTTTTCCGCGTCGTACCGGCCTTCCCATTTCGCGATGACGAGCGGCGCCAGCGCATTGCCGACGACGTTCAGCGCGGTGCGGCCCATGTCCATGATCCGGTCGACGCCGGCAATGAACGCGAGCCCTTCGAGCGGCAATCCCGCGCTCGCGAGCGTCGCGAGCATGATCACGAACATGAAGCCCGGCACACCGGCGGCGCCCTTCGACGTGACGACCATGGTCAGCGTCAGCAGCACCTGCTGCTGCCAGCCGAGGTGCACGCCATACAGCTGCGCGACGAACAGCGTGCCGATGCCGAGATAGATCGACGCGCCGTCGAGGTTGAACGTGTAGCCGGTCGGCACCACGAACGTCGTGATGCTCTTCGGCACGCCGTAGTCCTCCATCTTCTTCATCAGTTGCGGCAGCACGGTCGCCGAACTGCAGGTCGAGAACGCGATGATCAGTTCGTCCTTGATCACGCGCAGCAGTGTCAGGATGCGGAACCCGAACAGCCGCGCGGTCACGCCGAGCACGGCGATCGCGAACAGCAGGATCGCGAAGTAAGTGACGGCGACGAGTTTCAGCAGCGGCAGCAGCGATCCGAAGCCGAAACTTGAAACGGTCACCGCGATCAGCGCGCACACGCCGACCGGCGCATAGCGCATCACCATGTTCGTCACTTTGAACATCGCGTCGGCGACGCCCTTGAGCATCGCGAGCACCGGCTTGCGATGCTCTTCCGGCACGGACTGCAGCCCGAGCCCGAACAGCAGCGAGAAAAAGATCACCGGCAGCAGGTCGCCCTTGGCCATCGACGCGACGATGTTGTCCGGGATGATGCCGAGCACCAGCGCCATCAGCCCGTGGTGCGCCTGCTGCACCTGTTGCGTGGTCTGCTGGTAACGGGAAATGTCGGTGTGCCCGAGTTGCGACATGTCGGTGCCGACGCCCGGCTGCAACACGTTGCCGATCACGAGCCCGAGCACGATCGCGATCGTCGTGATCACCTCGAAATAGAGCAGCGTCTTGATGCCGAGGCGTCCGAGCGACTTGCCGTCGCCCACGCCGGCGATGCCGATCACCATGCTCGTGAATACGATCGGCACGACGATCATCCGCACCAGCTTGATGAAGATGTCGCCGGCCGGCTGCAGCACCCCGGACACGGCCGTGTCGCGCAGTTGCGGAAACCGGTTCAGCACGAGCCCGGTCGCGATGCCGATGACGAGGCCGATGAGGATCTGCCACGCGAGCCCGACGCGCGGCTTGCGGGCCGCGCCGACGACGGGCGGGGAGTCGATGACGGTGTCCATGCAATCTCCAGAGAATGGGGGGTCGATTGAACGCTGGGTGCGATGCGGCGCGTTTTCTGATGAACGCACTCGCCAGGCGACGCAACGGGAGCACCTTAAACAGCCTAAATATGTAAAAAAAGCGATTTTTTGACATGAGAACATATCGCTTTTCTTCATCTATCGAGTGAGACGCGATGCTGACGTTCAAGCAGATGGAAGCGCTGTACTGGATCGTGCAGCTCGGCTCGTTCGACGCGGCCGCGACGCGCCTGAACACGACGCAGTCGGCCGTATCGAAGCGCATCCAGGAGCTCGAACGCGCGTTCGACCTCACCGTGTTCGATCGCGCGCATCGCAGCGCGCGGCTCACCGACAAGGGCGCGGAGCTGTTCGACCATGCGAAGGCATTGCTCGAACAGCGCGACCGCGTGGTCGAGCGGATGAGTTCGAAGGAAGCGCTGGTGCGGCATGTCCGGATCGGCGTGACCGAACTGACCGCGCTGACGTGGCTGCCGCGCCTGATCGCGGCGATCCAGGCCGCCTATCCGCGCGTGCACGTGGAGGCCGAGGTGGACCTGACCGCGACGCTGCGCGACCGGCTCGCGGCCGACACGATCGATCTGATCGTGGTCCCGCAGATTCATGCGACGGACGCGTTCACGGCGACGGTGGTCGGCGAGGTCGACAACGCGTGGATGTGCGCGGCCGGATTTATGCCGACGTCCCGCGCCGCCCTTGCGTTGACGGAGATCGCGCGGTTTCCGCTGATCCTGCAGGGGAACCTGTCGGGCACCGGGCATCTGTACACGCGCTTTCTGCAGGAACACGGCGTCGCGACTCAGCGCGTGCTGTCGAGCAACAGCCTGCTCGCGCAGATCGGCCTGACGCTGTCGGGCCTGGGCATCAGCTATCTGCCGAAGGCGTGCGTAGCGCACCTCGTCGCTTGCGACGCGCTGGAGATCGTGCGCACGCAGCCGGCGCTGCCGCCGGTTCGCTACGTCGCGCTGCACCGGGCCGAACGCGCTCATTCGCTGACCGCCGAGATCGTCCGGCTCGCGGAGCAAGCGTGCGATTTCAGCACGAGCCTGCTGGACCCGCGGGCGCACGACTAGCGCCTGTTCACGGTGGCGCGGCATCCCGGCACCACAACATCGTCGGTGGTGCAGAACAGTGGCGAAATGGCGCGGCGCAGGTTACCGCCATCCGGCGCCCGTCGAACAGGCAATGTGCTGCGTCGCACCAATCCTCACCCGGTTGCGCCGGCGCACGGGCAGGCAGCGCCACCCCCGCCATCACCGTCGCCCCATCGGCCATGATCCGGCGCTAGCGCAAACCCGAACCCGGTTGCACTGTTCAGCGCGATTCTGGTCCTGTATCGTCCTTCCATCCCCGATTGCGAAACCGCTGCATGGGAGGCTTACGATGCGAAAAAAGAATGCTGCAGCCGTCTGGATCCTGGTCGCGATGGCGGCAGGCATCGCGATCGGCTACATGGTCTTCACGAGCTTTCCGGACAAGAAGGCCGCCGCCGAAGTCGCCGGATACATCTCGCTCGTCTCGGACGTATTTCTGCGCCTGATCAAGATGGTGATCGGGCCGCTCGTCTTCTCCACGCTGGTCGTCGGCATCGCGCACATGGGCGACGCGGCCTCGGTCGGGCGCGTATTCGCGAAATCGATCACCTGGTTCATCACCGCGTCGCTGGTCTCGCTGCTGCTCGGGCTGCTGATGGCGAACCTGCTGCGGCCCGGTGACAATCTCGGCCTGCCGCTGCCGGACATCGGCGCATCGGCGAACCTCGCGACATCCAAGTTCACGCTGAAGGATTTCGTCGGCCACATGGTGCCGAGGTCGTTCGCCGAGGCGATGGCGAACAACGAGATCCTGCAGATCGTCGTGTTCTCGATGTTCTTCGGCGTCGCGCTCGCCGCGCTCGGCGAGCGTGGCAAGATCCTCATCGCCGCGATCGACCAGCTGTCGCACGTGATGCTGAAGATCACCGGCTACGTGATGAAGCTCGCGCCGCTCGCGGTGATGGCCGCGATGGCCGCGACCGTCGCGGTCAACGGGCTATCGGTACTGCTGAAGTTCGCGGTGTTCATGGGCGACTTCTACGTCAGCCTGTTCCTGCTCTGGGCGTTACTCGTGTGTGCGGGGCTGGTGTTCCTCGGGCCGCGGGTGTTCAAGCTGCTGGTGCTGATCAAGGAAGCGTTCATGCTGTCGTTCGCGACGGCCAGCTCCGAAGCCGCGTACCCGAAGATCCTCGACGCGCTCGACCGCTTCGGCGTGAAGCGCAAGATCTCGAGCTTCGTGATGCCGATGGGCTATTCGTTCAACCTCGACGGCTCGATGATGTACTGCACGTTCGCGTCGCTGTTCATCGCGCAGGCGTACAACATGCACCTGTCGCTCGGCACGCAGATCACGATGCTGCTGGTACTGATGCTCACGTCGAAGGGAATGGCCGGCGTGCCGCGTGCGTCGCTCGTCGTGATCGCGGCCACCCTGCACCAGTTCGGGCTGCCGGAGGCAGGGCTGCTGCTGATTCTCGGCGTCGACACGTTCCTCGACATGGGCCGCTCGGCCACCAATGCGGTGGGCAATTCGATCGCGAGCGCGGTGGTCGCGAAATGGGAAGGCCAGCTCCTGCCGGAAGCGGAAGCCGAAGCCAACGCTGCGCGCATCGAAGCGGAACAGGAAGCGACGATCGCACATCCGACGGAAGTCTGACGGAGGCCCGGCGATGAAGATGCAGCGATTCTGGCGTGCGCTCGCGCTCGCGGGCCTGCTTGCGACGGGCGCGGCCGCGCGTGCGGACGATGCGCCGTCGACGCCGCCGCGCGTCGAGCCGTTCGCGCCGGCCCAACTGACCGGCACGCTCGCGAAGGTGCGCAGCAGCGGCACGATCGCGCTCGGCTATCGCGACGCGTCGATCCCGTTTTCGTACCTGAATGCGCGCAACCAGCCGATCGGCTATTCGATCGAGCTGTGCAAGGCGCTCGTGGCGTCGATCGAGGATGCGATCAACCAGAGCCTGACGATCCGCTGGGTGCCGGTCACGTCCGACAACCGCATCGACGCGGTGGTCAGCGGCAAGGTCGACCTGGAATGCGGCTCAACGACCAGCAACCTTGAGCGCCAGAAACGCGTGGCGTTCTCGCCGATCTTCTTCGTGGCCGGCACGAAGGTGATGGTGAAACGCGGCGCGCCGATCCGCTCGTTCCGCGATCTCGCGGGCAAGAAAGTCGCGGTGACGGCCGGCACGACCAACGAGAAGGCGCTGCGCGACCTGAATGACAAGTTCCGGCTCGGGGTCCAGCTACAGGTGGTGCCGGACCATGCGCAAGGCTTCGCGCTCGTCGCGAACGGCAGTGCCGACGCGTTCGCGACGGACGACGTGTTGCTGTACGGCCTGATCGCCGAGAATGCGAGCAAGGGCGGCCAGTACGACGTGGTGGGCGATTTTCTATCGTACGACCCGTACGGCATCATGTTCCGCAAGGACGATCCGCAACTCGCGCAGATCGTGAAAAGCACGTTCCAGGAATTGGCCGCCGACGGCGAGATCGCACGTCAGTACAAGCGCTGGTTCCTGCGCCCGCTTCCGTCCGGCTTGAGTCTGAACCTGCCGATGAGCCCTCAGCTGGAAACCATCATCGAGGCGATCGGCGTCAACGCGAATTGAGCGCGGCGCCATCGTCGACATGAAGGACGAGACGAGAACGGCCCCGATGCCTCACCAGGCATCGGGGCCGCTCGCCGGATGCGACGCGTTCAGCCGACCCGCGCCGCGCCCTGCTGCTCCGCTTCGGCGTCTTCGCTGGCCGCTCGGGCCAGCACCGGCTTCAGCGCTTGCCCGGTATGGCTGGCCTTCACCTGCACGAGCCCTTCCGGCGCCGCCGCCGCGACGATCGTGCCGCCGCCCACGCCGCCTTCGGGCCCGAGATCGATGATCCAGTCGGCTTCGGCGATCACGTCGAGATCGTGCTCGATCACGACGACGCTATGCCCGGCATCCACCAGCCGGTGCAGCACGCGGATCAGCTTCGCGACGTCGGCCATATGCAGGCCGACCGTCGGCTCGTCGAGCACGTACAGCGTGTGCGGCACCTTCTGGCCGCGCCGCGTGATGTCGTCGCGCACCTTCGTCAGCTCGGTGACGAGCTTGATGCGCTGCGCCTCGCCGCCGGACAGCGTCGGCGACGGCTGGCCGAGCGTCAGATAGCCGAGCCCGACGTCCTTCATCAGCTGCAGCGGATGCGCGATGTTCGAGATCGGCGCGAAGAACTCGACCGCCTCGTCGATCTCCATCGTCAGCACGTCGCCGATGTTCCGGCCGCGCCACGTGACGGCGAGCGTTTCCGGATTGAAGCGCTGCCCGTGGCACACGTCGCACGGCACCTTCACGTCCGGCAGGAAGCTCATGCCGATCGTGCGCACGCCCTGCCCTTCGCACGCGGGGCAGCGCCCGTCGCCGGTATTGAACGAGAAACGCGACGCCGTATAGCCGCGTGCGCGCGCTTCGAGCGTATCGGCGAACAGCTTGCGGATCGTGTCCCACACGCCGATATAGGTGGCCGGGCACGAACGCGGCGTCTTGCCGATCGGCGTCTGGTCGACTTCGAGCACGCGATCGATCTGCTCCCAGCCGCTCAGCGACTCGCAACCTTGCCACGCATGCGTGACGTTCAGCGACGGCCGCGGTGCGCTGCGCGCGAGCACGCTCGAACGACGGTTGGTGGCCGGCGCGTCCTGCTGCGCGGCCTTGCGCGCACGCCGCGTGGCGGGCGACGACAGCACCGAGCGGCCGACCGCGTCCAGCAGGTTCGTCATCAGCACGTCGCGCGCGAGCGTCGACTTGCCCGAACCGCTGACGCCCGTGACCGCGACGAGCCGCGCGAGCGGAATGCCGACCGTGACGTCGCGCAGGTTGTGCAGCTGCGCGCCATGCACGGTCAGCCAGGCTTCCGGCACGGCTTCACCGCCCTTCTTGCCCGGCAGGCTCACGCTGCGGCGCGGTTGCAGCGGGTGCGTCATCGGCTGCGCGAGCAGGCGCCCCGTCACCGAATCGGCCCGCGCGGCGAGATCGGCCACCGCGCCTTGCGCGACCAGCGTGCCGCCGCGCTTGCCGGCGCCCGGGCCGACGTCGATGATGTGATCCGCGCGGCGGATCGTGTCCTCGTCATGCTCGACGACGACGAGTGTATTGCCCTTGTCGCCGAGCTTGCGCAATGCATCCAGCAGGATCTGGTTGTCGCGCGGATGCAGGCCGATGGTCGGCTCGTCGAGCACGTAGCACACGCCCTGCAGGTTGCTGCCGAGCTGCGCGGCCAGCCGGATGCGCTGCGCTTCGCCGCCCGACAGGCTCGGCGCCGCACGGTCGAGGCTCAGGTAGCCAAGCCCGACCTCCTCGAGAAACGCGAGGCGGCTGCCGATCTCGCTGACGATGTCGCGCGCGATCTGCGCGTCGCGCCCGGTGAGTTCCAGCGCGTCGATCCAGCGGCGCGTGTCCGACACCGTCCACTGCGCGACCTCGACGATCGGATGCGCGTCGAACGTGACCGCGCGTGCGGACGGGTTCAGCCGCGTGCCGTGGCAATCCGGGCACGGCTCGTTGCCGACGCCTTCCGGCTCCTGCTCGTCCGACGGCAAGGTCTGTTCGCGGCCGCGATCGTCGCCGGCGAGCACCGTGTCGTCGTACGCGGCGCGCTGCTCGCGGGTGAGCGTGACGCCAGTGCCGACGCAGGTCGTGCACCAGCCGTGCTTGCTGTTGTACGAGAACATCCGCGGGTCGAGCTCCGGATAGCTCGTGCCGCATACCGGGCACGCGCGCTTCACCGACAGCACCTTGACCGCGCCGACCTGCGCGGTCGAATGATCGTTCTGCATCGCGTGGTGCAGCCCGTCGAGCGGCGCGAGCAGGTGCATCACGCCCTTGCCGAGCTCGAGCGTCTCGTCGAGCCTGCGCCGCAACTCGGCTTCGTTGTCCGGCGACACGACGATATCGGCCACCGGCAATTCGATCGTGTGCTCGCGGAAGCGGTCGAGCTTCGGCCACGGATCGACCGTGACGAATTCGCCGTCGACGCGCAAATGCGTGCTGCCGCGCGCCTTCGCCCACTTCGCGAGATCGGTATACACACCCTTGCGATTGACGACGAGCGGCGCGAGCAGCCCGACGTGTTCGCCGCGATGATCGCGCAGCAGTTGCGCGGCGATCGATTCGACGGATTGCGACGTGACCGGTGTGCCGTCGTGGATGCAATGCTGCAGACCGAGCTTCACGTACAGCAGCCGCAGGAAATGCCACACTTCGGACGTGGTCGCGACCGTGCTCTTGCGCCCGCCGCGCGACAGCCGCTGCTCGATCGCGACGGTCGGCGGAATGCCGTACACCGCGTCGACCTCGGGGCGGCCGGCCGGCTGCACGATCGAGCGCGCATACGCGTTCAGCGATTCGAGGTAGCGGCGCTGGCCTTCGTGGAACAGGATGTCGAACGCGAGCGTCGACTTGCCGGAACCCGACACGCCGGTGATCACGTTGAACTTGCCGTGCGGGATGTCGACGTCGAGCGACTTCAGGTTGTGCTCGCGCGCGTTGACGATCCGCACGACGTCCTCGCCTTCGATCGCACGGCGCGCGCGTGCCGCGTTCAGCGCGGCCTGCAGCGGCACGCCTTCGTCGGCAGCCGCGGCTGCGCCCTCCATCTCGCGGTCGTACTGCAGCAGCGCCACGCCGGTATGCGATTCGGCGCAGGCCTTCACGTCGTCGGGCGTGCCCGCGCACAGCACCAGGCCGCCGCCGTCGCCGCCTTCCGGGCCGAGATCGATCAGCCAGTCGGCCGCGCGGATCACGTCGAGATTGTGCTCGATCACGATCAGCGAATGGCCGGCCGCGAGCAGCTTGCCGAACGCCTGCATCAGCTTCGCGATGTCGTCGAAGTGCAGCCCGGTGGTCGGCTCGTCGAACATGAACAACTTCGCGCGGGCGATGCGCGCCTCTTCCGTCGCGACCCGGCGCCCGTTGGTCGCCGCCGCGGATTCGGCGAGGAAGCCGGCGAGCTTCAGGCGCTGCGCTTCGCCGCCCGACAGCGTCGGCACCGGCTGGCCCAGCTTCACGTATTCGAGGCCGACGTCGACGATCGGCTGCAGCACGCGCAGCACCTCGGCATCGGTTGCGAAGAACGCAGCCGCCTCGCTGACGGTGAGATCGAGCACATCGGCGATGTTCAGCGCGCGGCCGTCGCGCTCGATACGCACTTCGAGAATCTCAGCGCGGTAGCGGCTGCCGTCGCAATCCGGGCAACGCAGGTAGACGTCGCTCAGGAACTGCATTTCGATGTGTTCGAAGCCCGAGCCGCCGCAGGTCGGGCAACGGCCGTCGCCCGAGTTGAAGCTGAACGTGCCGGCGCCGTAGCCGCGTTGCAGCGCGAGCGGCGCCTTCGCGAACAGCTTGCGGATTTCGTCGAACGCGCCGACGTAGCTCGCCGGGTTCGAGCGCGTGGTCTTGCCGATCGGCGACTGGTCGACGAACACGACGTCGCCGACCTGGTCGGCGCCCGTGAGGCTGCGGAACGCGCCCGGCGATTCGGTCGCCTTGCCGTGATGGCGCGCCATCGCCGGATACAGCACGTCCTGCAGCAGCGTGGATTTGCCGGAGCCGGATACGCCCGTCACGCACACCAGCCGCTGCAGCGGGATCTCGACCGTGACGTCGCGCAGGTTGTGCTCGGTCGCGCCTTCGAGCACGATGCGCGGCGTGTTCGCGTCGACCACGCGGCGTGCCCAGTTCGACGCATGCGCGACCTGCTTGCGGCCGCCGAGATACTCGCCCGTCAGCGTGTGCGCCGAGCGGATGTCGCCGGGCGTGCCGTCGTACACGATCGTGCCGCCGCGCTCGCCCGGGCCGGGGCCCATGTCGATCAATCGATCGGCCGCGAGCATCACCGACGGATCGTGCTCGACGACGACCAGCGTGTTGCCCGCGTCGCGCAGCCGCTGCATCGCCTCGACGATCCGCGTGAGATCGCGCGGATGCAGCCCGATGCTCGGTTCGTCGAGCACGAACAGGGTTTTCGTGAGCGACGTGCCGAGCGCCGTCGTCAGGTTGATCCGCTGCACCTCGCCGCCCGACAGCGTGCGGCTTTGCCGGTCGAGCGTCAGGTAGCCGAGCCCGACGTCGCACAGGTATTTCAGGCGCGTGCGCACCTCGGCGAGCAGCAGCTTCAATGCGTCGTCGAGCAGCGCGCTCGGCAGCACGATGTCGTCGAAGAAGCGCCGGATGCGCTCGATCGGCAGCAGCATCAGGTCGTGCACGGTCAGGCCCGGCAGCGCTTCGAGCTGCGCGCGGCTCCAGTCGACGCCGCGCGGCATGAAGCGGTCGGCCGGCGCGAGCACGGCGTCGGCATTCTCTTTCGAGCCGAGCCGCCATTGCAGTGACTCCGTTTTCAGGCGCGCGCCGCCGCACACGTCGCACGGCGTGTAGCTGCGGTATTTCGACAGCAGCACGCGGATGTGCATCTTGTACGCTTTCGATTCGAGGTAGCCGAAGAAGCGCTTCACGCCGTACCACTGGCTCTGCCACTTGCCGTTCCAGTCCGGCGAACCGTTGACGACCCAGTCGCGCTCGGCGTCCGTCAGCTCGGACCACGCCACGTCGCGCCGGATGCCGGCCTTCGCCGCGTAGCGCATCAGGTCGTCCTGGCACTCTTTCCACGCGGGCGTCTGCATCGGCTTGATCGCGCCGCCGCGCAGCGTCTTGCGCGCGTCGGGAATCACGAGGCCGAGATCGACGCCGATCACGCGGCCGAAGCCGCGGCAGGTCTCGCACGCGCCGTACGCCGAGTTGAACGAGAACAGCGCCGCCTGCGGCTCCGCGTAGCGCAGGTCGCTGTCGGGATCGTGGAGCCCGGTGGAAAAGCGCCAGATCAACGGCTCGGCCGTTGCGTTTTCCGCTTCCGCGGCCAGCACGTACACGTTCACGCGGCCGCCGCCGCGCTTCAGCGACGCCTCGATCGCCTCCACCACCCGCGCCTTGTCGGCCTGCTGCACGCGAAAGCGGTCGGCCACCACGTCGAGCATCTTGCGCGGCCCGGTGGGCGACGCGACCTCGCGCTGCGCCTGCACGCGCGTGTAGCCGCTCGCCGACAGCCACTGCGCGATTTCCTCGTCGGACACCGCCTCCGGCAATTCGACCGGGAACGTGACGACGACGCGCGGATCGTCCGCCTGCGTGCGCGCGACGAGTTCCGCGTAGATCGTCTCCGGCGTGTCGTGCCGCACCTGCCGCGCGGTCTTGCGGTCGAACAGCTCGGCCGCGCGCGCGTACAGCAGCTTCAGGTGGTCGTTCAGCTCGGTCATCGTGCCGACGGTCGACCGCGAACTCCGAACCGGGTTGGTCTGGTCGATCGCGATCGCGGGCGGCACGCCGTCGACACGCTCGACCTGCGGGCGATCCATCCGGTCGAGGAACTGCCGCGCGTACGCGCTGAAGGTTTCGACGTAGCGCCGCTGGCCTTCCGCGTACAGCGTGTCGAACACGAGACTCGACTTGCCGGAGCCCGACGGGCCGGTCACGACCGTCATTTCACCGGTACGCAGGTCGAGATCGAGATTCTTGAGGTTGTGCTGACGTGCTCCGCGAATGCGGATCAGATTGCTGGATGACAATTTGCCTGCCCGTCTGAATGAGTTAGCCGGAATTCACGGTGCCGGAACGCTGCGGCGGATGCCCGCAGGCGCGGCGCACGTGCCGCAAGGGTTGGACCTGTGCGGCTCGAGTTCGACGGGTACTATACTGTATATTCATACAGTTTTCCATGACGACCCTGCGGGCTTCATGGGCAGGCGGCCGGGGATTCCCCGTCGGCATCGGCTATCCGGAAATCGCGCGCCTGCGATGCGCGGACGAAACAGCGCGCGGCTTCAGTGACGCGCCGCCCTGCACTAACCGCGCTTGCGCAGCGGGTCCAGCAAGCCTCTCAGGCCGTTGTGGTCGATTTCGTGCATCAGCGCGAGCTGCCGGCCGAGTTCGCCGCGCGGAAACCCTTCGCGGGCCAGCCAGTTGAGATAGTTGCCGGGTAGGTCGGCAAGAAGCCGGTCCTTGTATTTACCGAAGGGCATGGTGACGGTAACGAGGCATTCGAGGTCGGGGGATCGCATGCGGGTATTGTGCACGGCTTTCCGCTTCCGCCGCATGCAGGCCGATCAGGGTCGACCGACGGTTGTAAGACCGCCTCGTCGCGCGTGCCGAAAGCGGACCGCCGCCCCGCTTCCCGCCTGCTAGACTGAAATTTCCCCCTGCAAACCCTGGAGGGAATCATGATGTCCATCTATGTCGTGAAGACCGGCGAGCAGTTCCTCTGCACCGCCGAGGACGGCGATATCGGCATGGCGCCGGCCATCGAGGATGCCGCCTCCTTTGGTTCGTATGACGAAGCGGAGCAAGCCGCGAGCGCGAATGCCGACCCCGGGTACGAGATCGTGGCCGTCTGCATGATCCGACACTGAGCGCCATCCACGGCCCGGTACGGATGGCGATCCGCGTGCCGGACGCCAGTCGTCGCTCGGCGGCGGCGCCGCTGCGACGGACACCGCGTGCGCACGCCGCAACGAGCCCTACCCGCGGCCGTTGTCCGCGGCGAGCACGCATTGCCGCAAGCGAGCCGCCTGGCTTCGACGGTCACGCTTGCGGCAACCTGGCCGCGGCGTCCTACTTCTGCAGCGAGATTTCCACGCGACGATTGCGCGCGCGCCCTTCGGCGGTATCGTTCGACGCCGCCGGATTGGCTTCCCCGTGACCGACTGCAGCGAACGAATCCGCCTTCAGCCCGTGCTCGCGCAAATACCCGGCGACCGCATCCGCCCGGCGCTTCGACAGCGCCTGATTGTGCGCATCCGAGCCGGTCGCGTCGGTATAGCCGTCCACTTCCACGCGCGCGAAATGCCGGTCGGCCTGCCGGTTCAGCAGCGTGTCGAGCGCGGCGGTGGCCGCAGGCGTCAGCGCGGCCGAGTCCGTCGCGAAATACGCATCGCCGGTCAGGCTCACCTTCTCGACCGGCGCGGGCGCCGGCGCAACGGCCGCGGCCGTCGGCGCGGGGGCCGCCCCGCACTGGAACACGATCGAATGCGGATCGGCGCCGTCGCGGTACGGCGTCGTGGTGTCGACCAGGCGCACGGGCTCGTTGCCGCACATGCGCGTCGCGACCTTCATGCAGGTCTTCGCGGTAGACAGGATGCCGTGGCAATCGACCTGGAACGTCCGGATGCCGTTTCGCGACTGCAGCTCGTACGCGTTGTACGTCGGCCCCGACGCACTCGAACAGGCCGCGAGGGAAACGACGGACGTCAGCAGAACAAGATGGATGTTTTTCACTTGATGACTCCGAGAATGCGATGAGCACGGCGCGTGCGGCGCGATGTCGCGACGCCTCCGCGCACGTTGGCGTTCGGCGCGGTCCGCTCCGGCCACGCGGGCCGGAACGAACCGCTGCGCACGATCACTTCCACTGATACAGCATGCCCGCGCCGACGACGCGCTGGCTGCCGGCGAAACCGCCGTTCAGCGTCGCCTTCAGGTTCTCCGTGACGCGCGCCTGCACGCCGACCGCCATGGCCTTCTGGCCCTGGAACGTCGCCGTGCCGACCCCCATCGCGAAATTCGAATCGCGGTCCATGTGCGGAATCGACGCCATCGCGGCGGTCGCGGCGATCCCCTCGCGGGCCATCGAATCGGTCTGCTGGATCTGCTGCTGCATCTGCGTGAGCTGGTTGTTGACCGTGTTCAGCGACTGCGTGAACTGGTTCGAGACCGCGTTCAGCTGGTTCACGTTCACCGCGTCGGTGCCCTGCGTGCCGGCCGCGACGTTCACGACCTGACGCGCCGAATCCGCCGAGCCGACCGCGACCACGTTCGAGCGGCCGCCGTCGTTGCTGCCCGTGCCGATCGCGGTCGAGTTGTTGCCCGCTGCCGTGGCGCCCACGCCGATCGCGGAAGAGCCGTTGCCCGATGCGAGCGCATTGTTGCCGACCGCCGTGCTGTTCGAGCCCGATGCGACCGCCCCCGAGCCGCCCGCCGACGAATTCGACCCGCTCGCGCCCGGCGGCACGTTCGTGCCGTTCGGGTTCGTCGTGTACTGCCCGCCGAGGTTGGCCGTGCGCTGGTCGATCAACGTCGTCAGCTGGTTCGCGACCGAATCGAGCTGTGACACGTTCACCGCGTCGGTGCCGTTCTTGCCGGCCGCAAGGCCGGTGATCTGGCGGTTGCCGATGTTGATTTCGCCAGCCGACGACTGCGGGCTGCTCAGGCCGTACGCGACATAGTTCGTCAGCGCGCCGACCGTGGTCAGCGAACCGGCGCCGAGCGCGACGCTATTCGCGAACGTGGCCGACGCACCGGCGCCGAGCGCGAGCGCATCGGTCGCCGTGCTGCGCGCGCCCGAACCGAGCGCGACGCTGCCGACACTGACCGCCACCGCATTCGCGCCTTGCGCGACCGACTGCGCGCCGGTCGCCGTCGCGCCGCTACCCAGCGCGATCGCGTCGGACTGCGCGGAACTCGCCGCCTGGCCGATCGCGATCCCGCCCGGTGCGGTCTGGTCGACGATCGCGCCGTTGCCGATACCCACGCCGTTGTCGCCGTTGACGACCGTCGTCGGCCCGACCGCGACCGATTCCGCGCCGACCGCGAGCGAATCGGCCGCCGTCGAATTCGCGTGGAAGTACTTCTGGCCGGTGACCGCGAACGACTGCAGCGCGCCGGTCAACTGGCGCACCGTCACCGCATCCTGCTGGCCGGTGCCGTCCGCGACGTTGGTGATCTGGCGGTACGTCTTGTTCGTCGCATCGCCCACAGACACCGCGCCGAGCAGCGTCTGGTCCGTCGTGTCGAACGGGATCGACGCACTGCCGTTGCGGAGGATGCCCGACGACGGCACCACGGCGCGATCGGCCACCGAACCCGAGCCGAGCGCGATGCTGCCGTCCACGCGCGCGATCGCGTTCGGTCCGATCGCGACGCTGTCCAGGCCGAGCGCCTGGCTGTCCGGTGCGGTCGAGTTCGCGTGGAAGTACTTGATGCCGTTCGCGTTGATGTTGTCGATCGCCGAGCCGACGTTGTTGTTGATCGTCGTCGAGCCGTCGCTGTTGTACGTCACGTACGACGGTGACGAGATCGTACCGGTGGTCGGATCGTAGGTGGCCCCGCCGCCGATCGCACCGGCCGTGCTGTTGCCGAGATTCGTGTTGTTGTTCGCGATCGAGCTGAGGCCCGTCGACAGCGAGCTGATCCCGGTCGACGTGGCGGTCGACAGCGAGGTCAGGCTGCTGTTCGTCGAACTCAGGCCGGTGGACAGCGAGCTGATGACCGTCGAGGTCGACGTGGACAGCGACGTGACCGAGCTGTTGGTCGAACTCAAGCCGGTGGACAGCGAGCCGACGACGGTCGAGGTCGACGTGGACAGCGAGGTCAGGTTGCTGTTGGTCGAGCTCAGGCCGGTGGACAACGAGCCGACGACCGTCGACGTCGACGTGGACAGCGACGTCACCGAACTGTTGGTCGAACTCAGGCCGGTGGACAGCGAGCTGATGCCCGTCGAGGTCGACGTGGACAGCGACGTGACCG
>NZ_BBSK01000141.1:0-20556 GCF_001319805.1 Burkholderia sp. E168m22 | reverse complement strand
GAACTCAACCCGGTCGACAACGAGCCGATGCCCGTCGAGGTCGAAGTGGACAACGACGCGATCGAACTATTGGCCGACGACAGCCCCGTCGATGTGGACGTCGACAGCGACGTCACCGCACTGTCGGTCGAACTCAGGCCGGTCGACAACGAGCTGATGCCGGTCGACGTCGACGTGGATAGCGATGTCACCGCGCTATTGGTCGAGCTCAGCCCCGTCGACAGCGAACTGATCCCGGTCGACGTCGAAGTCGACAACGACGTCACCGCGCTATTGGTCGAACTCAGCCCGGTCGACAGCGACGAAACCCCGGTCGACAGCGACGTGATGCTCGACGCCGTCGACGTCGACAATGAATCGAGCGCCGTATTCGTCGCGGCGAGTTGCGACCCGTTGATCGCGTCCGTACTCGACGAACTGATCCGCCCGGCCGCGACGTTGGTGATCTGGCGCTCGCTGCCCGCCTTACCGACACTGACGACGCTCGCCGGGTTGATACCGTTGAAGTTGTACGTGACGCCGCCGATGACCGCGCTGGCCGTCGGATTCGGCGCGGCCGTCGTCGATCCCGAGCCGAGCGCGACATCGTTTGCGTTGTTGGCCACGGCCGCCGCGCCGAACGCGACGGCGCCCGCCGCCGCTGCCGTCGACGTATTGCCGAGCGCCAGGGAACCCGTGCCCTGCGCGTTGTTGGTGTTGCCGATCGCTACCGCGCCGTCGCCGTTCGCGGTGTTGTTCGACCCCATCGTGACCGCGCCGGTGCCGATCGCGGTGCTCGGATCGCCGATCGCTACCGCGCCGTTGCCGCTCACCGTCTGGCCATAGCCCAGCGCGACGGCGCCGATACCGCCCAGCACCTTCGAGCCGTAACCGCCCGCGACCGAACCCGCGCCTGCCGCCGCGGCAACCGAGTTGGAATCGCCGATCGCCACGGTCGACGTCGCCGCCGCTACGCTGTTGATACCGACCGCCGTCGCATTCGTGGCCGATGCCGTCGCACCGGGCCCCAGCGCGCTGGAGGACACGCCGGTCGCCAGCGATAGATTGCCGAGCGCGGTCGCGAACTGCTGGGTCGCGGTCGACTGCACGCCCATCGCGATCGAACTGACGCCCGACGCATTGGCGTTCAGGCCGAAGGCCAGCGCCTGATCGGCGCCGGCATTCGTGTTCGAGCCCATCGCGATCGAACTCGTGCCGAGCGACTGCGTGCCCGACCCGGGCACGCCCGCGGTGCCGCCCCAGCCGATCGCGATCGACGCGGTGCCCTTCGCCCCGCTGTTCACCCCCATCGCCACGCCGGAATTCCCGGTCGTCAGCGCACCGCTGCCGACGGCCACGCCGGCCGCGCCCGAACTGGTCGACTGGTTGCCGAGCGCGACGGAACCCGTGTTCGTGGCATGCGACGCATAGCCGAGCGAGACGCTCTGCGCGCCCGCCGCGCTGGCACCGAGCCCCATCGCCGCCGCGTACTGGCCGGACGCCAGCGCGTTGTTGCCCAGCCCGACGGCGGAAACACCGGTCGCCGCCGCGCCGCTGCCCATCGCGACCGCGCCGCTTTGGGTCGCGCTCGACAGGTTGCCGATCGCGACCGAATAGTCGCCGGAACCGATCGCCTGCACACCGAGCGCCGAACTGTTGACGCCGGTCGCCTGCGAGTTGATGCCGACGGACGTCGAACCATCGCCCATCGCATGTGCGCCCGGGCCGAGCGCCGTGGCCGACAAACCCTGCGCCGTCGACAGGTTGCCGACCGCGGTGGAATTCTGCTGCGCGGCAGTCGAACCGAGGCCGATCGAGATCGCCGTCGTGCCGCCCGACGCGGTACCGCCATCCTGCGCGTATTGCGCATGCGCACTCGCATGGAACAACCCGAGACAAGCGGTCGCCGTCAGCACGGCCAGCCTCAACACCGAAGGCGCCGATGGTATGTCCGCGTGCGTCGCGGCTTCTCCGTGCGCTGCGCATTCCGGCGCGCGCGTCGACGACGCAACACGCTTGCCGCGTGCGCGGTCAAGCTCCGAAGCCGCAACCCAGGCCCCCAGTGCTTCGTTCCAGATCGACTTGAACGACTTGTTCATCTTGTGTTCCCTCGGTTCTCAAGTGCTGGATGACGCAACAGCGAACGCGGCGTCAGGCGAAGCGCGGACCCGCTCCGTTTTCGCCTGCCTCGCGCCGCCCGTCTCTCACTTCGCATTACTAATAAACACTACGAACAGCGTTGCCCGGCATGCTCGACCCACATCGCGAGTGCACGACCGACCGCCGCGCATGCCCGTTCGGCACGATGCGCGACGGCGAAAAAGCCGGCTATCGATTCACGGAAGTCGACATCGCCGGCCCGGCGGCGGCATGGCGCACGACGCGTCGCCATGCCGCACGCGCGCACGCCATCATTCCCGCCGAAGGACGACGTCGAATCTCATCGGAAAAGCGTCGCTCGGACGCTGGACGAACGGATGCCGGCCCGCATCGCGGGCGGCCCGTCATGTTTCATTCAGGCGGCGAAAGGCGCCATGTGGTCCCCGGATCTGAAGCATGCGCCGCCGGATCGCTGACGCTGACAGCCGGCGCCGGATCGATCGACCCGACGCCCTGACCTGCCACGCTTGTCGTATTCATATTTTTCGTATCCGCCTGATTCGATAGAGCACCGCGCGCGGCGCCCGGATCGATCAAACCACCCCGGCAGCCCACGCAAAGTCGCTCACCCCTTTCCGTTCGGCGCGCGACCGGTTTTTTCCGGAAATCCGGAAAAAACCGGCCTCTCGCCGCACGGCCCCGGCATCGAATTAATCGATCGAATTGACTTGACGATTTCTTCTCGCTCGATGCCCTGCCCTCAGCCCCATCCCGTCATTTCGCGATTCATCTTGTATATCGAACCTCGCCGCGAATCATGACGATTGCATTACCCTCGTGCCCGTTATCCTTTTGTTACTTCCATCCCATGATCCGGGAATTACATCGCTCAATGTGACATTGAATATCGACTGCCATGAAAGCGACGGCAACAGCAATTTTGGCGGCAACCGGAGCCGGCAAAAGAACCGATTCCAGCCGTGCCGGGGCTAGTTTGCAGGTATTCTCCCAAGCAAACCTTTTCCGCAGCGGAAAAACCCTTTTCCGGAGCGGACGACAGTTACATTCATACACATTTGCAGGAATCCGGATTTTATAGAAATGGAAATAGCCAAGCGGCATCGATGAAAGACTTAATCTTCATGACAATGAATTAGCAGATTCCATTTACGCCGCACCATCTAACGCTCGACACCTCGCGCATGAATTCATCATCCGGGCCATTCAAATTTCAAAAACCCCTCAACCGGAAATAAAGACCGGAATTTTATTAATCGATTCGGCACAATTTTCCGAAGCATCGACACTCCCGCCGCGCATCCGCCATGCCCCTGCGACAAGCCCACACGCGCCGCACGGAATCCTCACAATCGACGCTGTTGTCGACATATAATTTTTCGCAACAATCGTCCAGATTGCGATGCCGCCGACCTGACAGGCCCACTCCCTTCCAACGCGTTCGCAACCATGTCATCCCGCTTGCCCAGTTCGGCGTCGCCACGCACCACGCCGGATCTCGCTGGCGCCCATATCCTGATCGTCGACGACCGCCCGAACGACCTGCGGCTCCTGACCGAAATCCTGCGCACCGCGCGGTGCCGGATCAGCGTCGCGTTCGACGGGCTGCAGGCCTATCACCGCGCGCAGGCCATCGCGCCCGACCTGATCCTGATGGACGTCCGCATGCCGCGCATGGACGGTTTCGCCGCGAGCCGGCTGCTGGCGTCCACACCGTCGACGCAATCCATTCCGGTGATCATCCTGACGGCCGCCGGCGATCTCGAGGATCGCATCGCGGGGCTCGAAACGGGTGCGATCGACTACATCGTCAAGCCGTTCGAACCGGCGGAAGTCATCGCGCGAATCCGCAATCACCTGAAGCGCACGCGGCGCAGCCAGCCGTTCGCACACCTGCCCGATTTGCCCGACAATCCCGACGCCGCCCTCGTGCGCGCGGCGAGCGAGGTACTGCTGCGCGACCTGCGCCATCCGCCGGCGCTCGAGGATCTCGCGAAGCAGGTCGGCACGCACGAAAAGCGGCTGTCGCGCGTGTTCCGCGATCATCTCGGCCAGACCGTATTCGAATACCTGCGCGATACGCGGCTGCGCGCCGCGATGCACTTCCTGTCGGAAACGTCGATGGGCATCGGCGACATCGCCGAGGAAATCGGCTTTTCCACGCCCGGCAATTTCGCGACGGCATTCCGCGAACGCTTCGGCATCACGCCGTCCAACTGGCGGCGCCAGCGCCACGCGGTCGACGCGCCGGCCGCGCCGGGGGGGCACCACGGCGATGCGTAGGCACGACGCGGCATGGACGGCGGGATGTCGCGTGTTGCTCCTGCTGCTGGCGGCGCTGGCGGTCACGTGCGCGGCGGCCCGTGCCGCAACGGCGCCGAATCCCGCGCAACTCGAAGCGGTATCGGTTTTGGAGGACGCCGGCACGACGCTATCGGCCGACGAGGTCGCCGCGCGGTTCGCCGATCCGTCGCGTCACGCAGCCATCCCGGCCCGCACCGCGTTCAACGTGACGTTCTCGCGCTCGGCGTGGTGGGTCCGCGCGACGCTGATCAACCGCGACAGCGAGACGCGCCCGCTGGTGCTCGCGATTCGCGATGCGCGCGTCGACCAGGCCGATTTCTATGTCGGCCGGAACGGCCAGTGGATGCTCGATCGCAGCTTCCCGACCGATCGCGGCGACGCGCTCGATGCGCCGTCGCGCTACCCGACCCTCGACGTCTCGCTGCGCGCGGGCGAACAGCTGCCCGTGCTGATCCGCATCACGTCGCGCAAGGAAATGCGGCTCGCGCCGGTCGCGTTCACCCGCGACGGGTGGATCGCGCAGGAATTGCACGCGTCGATGTGGAACTTCGGGTTCTTCGGCGGGCTGCTCGCCCTCGTCTGGTGCGCGCTGCTGATCGGCTTTTTCTCGCGCAGCGGCGTATTCCACGTGCTGGCCGCGCTGACCCTGAACACCGCGCTGTTCGAAGCCGCGTATCGCGGCTATCTCGCGATGGCCCTGTCGCCCGCCGCGCGCGAGTGGTCGACGCGCGGCGAAACGATCTTCGCGTACCTGTCGGTCGCGTGCTTCATCGTCTTCATCCTGATGGTCGCGCACCGCGAGAAGGCCAGGATGCCGATGCGCGCGGTGTACGTGGTGTTTCTCGTGCTCGAATGCGTGGGGATCGCCGGCGCGGCGTTCGGCGATCTGGCGACCTTCGCGTGGTTCTGCCTGTGGCTGAACACCGTGCTCGCGATCGTCAACATCAGCCTCGCGCTGATGCTCGTGATCCGGCGCACGCCGACGGGCCGCGTGATGCTGATCGCGGTCGCGTTCGCGACGTTCAACATGCTGATCCGCATGCTCGACGGCCGCGATGCGCTGCCGCCCTTGCTGTCATGGATCCGGTCCGACGTCTTTCCGAACCCGGTCATCGCGATCATCGGGCTCGCGACGCACCTGCTGGTGCTGGCCGCGTGGATTCACCACGTGGGCCGGCAGCGCACCGAGGCACGCAAGCGGCTCGAACACTGGCAGCTCACCGAACAGGACCGGCTGCGCGACGAGGTCGCGCGGCGCACGGTGGCGCTCAACGACGCGTTGCAGCAGTCGAAGACGCACATGCAGCAGAAGATCGAGACGCTCGGCTATGTCAGCCACGACCTGCGCGCGCCGCTGTCGACGATCAACGGCTATGCGAAGCTGCTGCTGGAAGGCGCGACGCGCGGCCAAGCGCGGCTGATCCGGTCGATCGACCGCAGCATCCGCTACCAGCTCGCGCTGATCGACGAATTGCTCGCGTTCACGAAGGCCGAACTCCAGCCGCTCGGCGTCGCGCCCGACCGCACCGACCTGCCCGGGCTGCTGGACGACATCGGCCACTACGCGGTCGCGCTGTGCGCGCAGCAGGACAACCGGTTCGTCTACCGGCCGGTCACGGCGCTGCCGCGCACGGTGCTGATCGACGGCATCCGGCTGCAACAGGTATTGCTGAACCTGCTGTCCAACGCATCGAAATTCACGCGCAACGGTACGGTCACACTGTCGATCCACGCGTCGCGCGAAGGCGATGCATGGCGCCTGCTGTTCGAGGTCGCCGATACGGGCATCGGCATCGACATCACCACGACCACCGATATCTTCCGCGCGTACCAGCAGGTGCAGGCTGTGAACGGCGGCACCGGGCTCGGCCTGTTCATCGCGCAGCGCATCGTCACCGCGATGGGCGGCGAGCTGGCCGTCGCGAGCCAGCCGGGCGTCGGCACGACGTTCTCGTTCGCGGTCGTCGCGCCGGCCCTCGGCCATGCGCTCGCACCGGCGTCGGGGCTCGTCCGGCAGTTTCATCCCGCCGACGAAGCGGAGCCGGCACACGCGGCGCCGGCGATGCGCAGCCCGCCCGCCGACGCGCTCGCCGAGCTGATCGCGCTCGCCGGCGAAGGCCGGCTGACCGATATCGAGGAATGGCTCGGCCAGTACGTGGACAAGCCGGGCCATGCGCCGTTCGTGCAGGAAATGCGCGAGCACCTCGATGCGCTGGACCTGCACGCGATCGAAAAACTGGCCGGCTCGCTGAAACGCACGCGGGTCGCGGATACGCCCTTCGACACCGAGGCGGACGCGACCGGGCCGGCCTGACGGCGCGGCCCCACGCGCGGCCGGCAGGCGGCCGCCCGCATCATTCCATCGCGGTTCGCTCGCGCTGCCGATCAGCCAGCTCGACCACGCGGGCCAACCGAATGATGTCGGTCAAGCCGAATTCGCCGGCATCCGGGCGCGGGCGGCCGTGCTCGTCAGCCACGCGCATCGCGAACGCCAGCGCTTCCGAGCGCTCGCGCAGCAGCACCCGCAGCGCATCGGCCACGATCCGGCAGTCGCGCGCGTCGCCGAGATCGAGCAGCGGCCGACGGCCATGCTCGACGGCCAGCGCATCGGCCGCGCCCGCTGTCATGTCATCGCGCTTCATCTCGTTCTCCTCGCGCCAGGGTAGTCGGTCGCACTACGATCGCCGCATCGTCGATACCAGCCCGATGTCCTCCTTGGGCGGCGCCGGCCGCGCGGGCGCGGCAGCCTGAGTCGGCCGCTGCGCGCCGAGCCCGGTGCCGCCGGTGCGGCGCCGCGTCGCGTGCCGCTCGATCACCCGCTGCAGCACGCAGAACACGCACAGCAGCGCGCCGATCACGATCCGCGTCCACCACGAACTCAGCGTGCCGTCGAACGTGATCAGCACCTGGATCGTGCCGAGGATGCCGACCCCGAACACCGAACCGATCACGTACCCCACACCGCCCGTCAGCAGCGTGCCGCCGATCACGGTCGCGGCGATCGCGTCGAGTTCCATCCCCTGCGCCTGCAGCCCGTAGCCCGACAGCACGTACAGCGTGAACACCACGCCGCCGAGCGCCGAACAGAAGCCGCTCAGCGCGTAGACGCCGATCTTCGTGCGCGCGACCGGCAAGCCCATCAGCAGCGCCGAGCGTTCGTTGCCGCCGACCGCATAGACGTTGCGGCCGAAGCGCGTGAAGTGCGCGACGTAGATCGCGACGGCCAGCGTCGTGAGCGCGATCAGCGCACCGGCGCTCAGCATGCCGCCGCCGAGCGGCACGCTGATGCCCGCAATCGCGTGGAACGCCGGCGCGTTGATCGTGATCGACTGTGTCGTGATCAGGAAGCAGGCGCCGCGCGCGAGAAACATTCCGGCGAGCGTGACGATGAACGGCTGCAGCTTGAAGTAGTGGATCAGCGCGCCCATCGCCGCGCCGTACAGCGCGCCGAACGCGAGCACCAGCGGCACGATCACCCACACGGGCCAGTGCAGCCGTTCGGCGCCGACCGCGCAGAATATCGTTGTCAGCGCAACGACCGAGCCGACCGACAGGTCGATGCCGCCCGATACGATCACGAACGTCATCCCGATCGCGACGATCAGCAGGAACGCGTTGTCGACGAGCAGGCCGGTCAGCACCTGCATCGAGAAAAAGCCCGTGTACATCACGGACCCGAAGCCGAACAGCGCGGCGAACAGCACGATCGTCACGACGATCGGCAGCGTGCGCGGATCGGCGAGGCGGCCAAGGAAACGGTTCATCGCGGCGTCGCTCCGGTGGTGGTGGCGCGCGATCGCGCGGAAGGCAGCAGCCGCGACGCGTGCCGCACCAGCAGCGCGCGCGCCGCGTCCGACTGGATCAGCGTCACGACGATCACGACGACCGCCTTGACGACGAGCGTCGCCTCCGGCGGCACGCCGATCGAATAGGTCGTGTAGGTGAGCGTCTGGATGATCAGCGCGCCGAGCACCGAGCCCGCGAGGCTGAAGCGGCCGCCGAGTAGCGACGTGCCGCCGAGCGTCACCGCGAGGATCGCGTCGAGTTCGAGCAGCAGCCCCGCGTTGTTGCCGTCGGCGCTGCGCACGTTCGAGCTCGCGAGGATGCCCGCGAGCGCCGACATCACGCCCGAGCACAGATACACGCCGAACACGACCGCGCCCGAGCGCAGCCCGACGAGCCGCGTCGCGACCGGGTTCACGCCGATCGCGCGAATGAACAGCCCGAGCGCCGTACGGTTCACCAGCAGCGCGGTCGCGCCGATCGTCGCGAGCGCGATCCACACCGCGCACGGCACGGTCGCGAGATAGCCGCCGCCGAGCGCGAGGTAGCCGGGCGCGCCGATCGGGATGATCTGGCCGCCCGTCAGCAATTGCGCGACGCCGCGACCGGCCACCATCAGGATCAGCGTCGCGATGATCGGCTGCATCCCGACGAAGGCGACCAGCAGCCCGTTCCACGCACCGGCCAGCAGCCCGACGCCGAGCGCGGCGGCCAGCGCCGTGCCGACTTGCGACGGGTCCGCCTCGAGCACGGTCGCGGCCGCCGCGCCGGCGATCGCGACGATCGCGCCGACCGAGATGTCGATCCCGCGCGTCGCGATCACGAGCGTCATCCCGAGCGACACGATCACGAGCGGCGCCGCGCGGTTCAGGATGTCGATCGGCGCGCCGAACAGGTGGCCGTCGAGCAGCGCGATCGACAGGAAGCCGGGGCGATACGCGACATCCAGCGCGAACAGCAGCGCGAGCGTCAGCACCGGCCACGCGAGCGAATGACGAAACAGCGTGCGTAGCCACGTCATGACTGGCCTCCCGCGATCAACCGGTAAACCTGCTCCTCGGACGCATCGGCGCCGCTCAGCTCCGCGACCTTGCGCCGGTCGCGCAGCACCGCGATCCGGTGGCTCACGCGCACGACCTCGCTGATCTCCGACGAGATGAACAGGATCGCGAGCCCCTGCGCGCACAGCGCGAGCACGCGCTCCATGATGTCGAACTTCGCGGCGACGTCGATGCCGCGCGTCGGCTCGTCGAGAATCAGCAGCTTCGGGTCCGTCGCGAGCCAGCGCGCGAGCAGCACCTTCTGCTGGTTGCCGCCCGACAGCAGCCCGATCGGCTGCTCCGCGTCGCGCGCCTTGATGCCGAGCCGGGCGATGTACGTGTCGGCGATCTCGCGCTGTCGCGCCCGCCCGATCAGCCGCCACCAGCCGCGCCGCGCCTGCAGCGCGAGCACGATGTTCTCGCGGATCGACAGCGCGGCGACGATGCCCTCCTTCTTGCGATCTTCCGGGCAGTACGCGATGCCGCTGCGCACCGCGTCGTGCGGCGACGCGAGCCGCTTGCGCGCGCCGTCGATCTCGATCGCGCCGGTATCCGGGCGCGCGGCGGCGAACGCCAGTTGCGCGGTCTCGGTGCGGCCCGAGCCGAGCAGCCCGGCCAGCCCGACGATCTCGCCAGGGCGCACGTCGAGATCGAGCGCGCTCATCATCCCGCGCCGGCCGACCTGCTGCATCGACAGGAACGGCGCGGCGGTCGCGGTGTCACGCTCGACCGCCGCGGCGCCCGCCTGCAGCGTCTCGGACATGCGCTCGCGGCCGGTCATCTTCGCGACCAGCACGTCGACCGGCAGGTCGCGCGCGAGGTACTCGCCTTCGCGCTCGCCGTTGCGCATCACGGTGATGCGGTCGGACACCGCATAGGTCTGCTCGAGAAAATGCGTGACGAACAGGATCGCGATGCCCGACGCCTTCAGCCGGTGCAGCACGTCGAACAGGCGCGCGACCTCGCCGTCGTCGAGGCTCGAGGTCGGTTCGTCGAGAATCAGCACGCGCGCGTCGACCGACACCGCACGCGCGATCGCGACCATCTGCTGCACCGCGATCGGATACGAATCGAGCGAACGCGTGACGTCGAGCGCCAGGTCGAGTTCGGCGAGCGCGTCGCGCGAGCGCGCATGGATCGTCTTCCAGTCGATCGCGCCGCGCCGCATCGGCTGCCGGCCCGCGAAGATGTTCTCCGCGACCGACAGGTTCGCGCACAGGTTCACTTCCTGGTAGAGCGTCTGGATGCCGGCCGCCTCGGCCTCGCGCGGCGCGGCGAAATTCACCGGCGCGCCGCCGACGCGAATCTCGCCCGCATCGTGCGCGTGCACGCCGGTGAGCACGTTGATCAGCGTCGACTTGCCCGCGCCGTTCTGGCCCATCAGTGCGTGGATCTCGCCCGGAAACAACCGGAAGTCCACGCGCTGCAGCGCGCTGACGCCCGGAAACGACTTGTCGATGCCGATCATCTCGACCACCGGCGGACTCTGCATGCAGCCTCCCTCGAAGCGTCGCCGGACGGCGGCCGCGAGGCCGCCGTCCGGGCGGACAGGTCAGTACTTGCGGGTCGGCAGCACCTGCGCCGCGACGTTCATCGGGAACACCGTCTCGTTGGTCACGATGCGCTTGGGCAACTGCTTGCCGGCGACGACGTCCTTCACCGCGGTCATCAGCTGCGGGCCGAGCAGCGGGCTGCATTCGACGTCGACGTTGATCTTGCCCGCGACCATCGCCTGGAAGCCGCCCTTGGTCGCGTCGAACGACACGACGCTCACGTCCTTGCCGGGCTTGATGCCGGCTTCTTCCATCGCCTGGATCGCGCCGAGCGCCATGTCGTCGTTGTGCGCATAGACGACGTTGATCTGCTTGCCGTAGGTCTTCGCGAACGCTTCCATCACCTGCTTGCCGCCGGCGAGCGTGAAGTCGCCGCTCTGCGACGCGATCACCTTGAATTTCGGATTGTTCTTGATCACTTCGAGCAGGCCCGCGCGGCGGTCGTTGGCCGGCGCGGAGCCGACCGTGCCCTGCAATTCGACGATGTTGATCGGGCCTGCGTCGTTCTTGTAGCGCTCTTCCAGCCAGTGGCCGGCGCGCCGCCCTTCCTCGAGGAAGTCGGAGCCGATCATCGTCACGTACAGCGACGGGTCCTTCACGTCGACCCCGCGGTCGGTCAGGATCACCGGGATATGCGCGGCCTTCGCTTCGGTCAGCACCGGCTCCCAGCCCGATTCGACGACCGGCGAGAACGCGATCACGTCGACCTTCTGCGCGATGAACGAGCGGATCGCGCGAATCTGGTTCTCCTGCTTCTGCTGGGCGTCGGAAAACTTCAGGTTGATGCCGGCGTCCTTCGCCGCGCCCTTCACCGATACGGTATTCGCGGTGCGCCAGGCGCTTTCCGCGCCGACTTGCGAGAACCCGAGCGTGATCGGCTTTTGCTGCGCGTGCGCGCCGCCTGCCAGCACCGTCGCCGCGGCGACGATCGCGCCGGCCGCCAGCTTCCTGATGAATGTCATGGTCCGTCTCCGATGATGTCGTTGTGTGCCGCGGCGCTGTTGTGTTTCTGCGTGGCGCTGGCGCGGATCGGGCTGCGCCGGCCGGCGTGGGCAGCCGGCGCGGTATACATGCCCCGCATCAGTCTAGAAACAAGTCCGATAACCTTCCAATGAAATATTGGATTGAGCCGATGTCGAAATCGGCATACGTATAAACACCTAAGCGCGAGACCCCGCGGGCGCGGCGTCACGGCGCGCCGGCCGCCTTGAACGGAGGCCGGATATCGACGGAGACGAAAGCATCAGCGCATCACGCCCTTGGCGCGCAGTTCACGGCCGACACGTACGATTTCGCGCTCGCCTTCCGCCAGCGCGGCGGCGCTCGTATGCACCGAGTAGGCGCCCAGATGAAGATCGTGCGGATGCGGAATCGCGGTACCGACCACGAAGCGCGCGTCGGTCACGGCCTCGAATTCGATCGGCGCATCGGACGCGTCGAACACGACCAGCTCGCCCCGTCCGACCGGGTCCGGCGTGCGCAGGCGGCCGTCCATCACGGCGGTCCAGCCGACCCGGTAGCCCTGCGGCGGCCGGCAGGTCCAGCGCTCGCCCGCCGCCAACTGCACGACGACGTAGTTGATGCCCGGCGGCGCATCGACCGGGCTGACCGCGTCGCCGTGGCGGCCGAGCAGCACGCGGGCCGGCCCGTCCGTCGGGATGTCGTCGATCGACAGGTGCTGACTGAACGCCGGCGCCAGCTCGCGCCCCGGCGGCAACGCCACCCACAGCTGGAACGCCTTGACCGGCGGCACCACGGAACCCGTATGCCAGACGCCGCGCCCCGCGCTCATCCATTCGATGTCGCCGGCCCCCATCGGGCCTTCGTGGCCCGTCGATTCCACGTAGGTGCCGTGCCCGTCGATCATGAGCGTCAGCGTGGCGATGCCCGAATGCGGATGCCAGCCGAAGGCCGGCTTGCCGAGCGGCGCCCGCGTATCGATCAGGTCGAGGAACACGAACGGCTTGATCATCTCGCCGACGTCGGACGGGCTGACCATGCGGACGACCGGCCCGTGCGCGTGGCCGCGCGTGCGGAACACGACATGACGGCCGGCGACGGTGGTCGAGGTAACGGAATCGAGGGTATTCAACATGGGTTCTCCGGTGGCCGGTAGCCGGCGTATTGCGTCAGGCGGCGAGGGCCGCCGCGGCTTCCTTCGCCGATGCAATCGCGTCCGTGCGCTTGTCCGGCCCCATCGCGACGCCTTCGGCACGAATGAACGTGATGTCGGTGATGCCGATGAACGCGAACGCATCTTTCAGATAGGTTTCCTGATGATCGAGCGACGCCACCGGCGACCCTGCGCTGTACACGCCGCCGCGCGACGATGCGATGACCAGTTTCTTGCCGCCGCACAGGCCTTCCGGTCCGTTCTCGTCGTAGCGGAAGGTCTTGCCGGCCACCAGGATGCGGTCGATCCACGCCTTCAGTTGCGACGGGATGCCGAAGTTGTACATCGGCGCGCCGACCACCACGATATCCGCGGCGAGGAACGTGTCGAGCGCGTGCTGGCCGGTGTCGACGTCCGCCTTCAGCGCGTCGTCGACCGGCGCGCCTTGCGCGGCGGCAAGGTGTTCGGCGGCCAGATGGCCGAGCGGCGTGGCGGCGAGGTCGAGGTGCGTGACCGTGAGGCCGGGATCGCGGGCGCGGAAGCGGGCGACGATTTCCGCCGACAGTTCGCGGCTGACCGAGCCCTGGCCGAGGATGCTCGAATCGATGTGCAGCAGTTTCATGCAGGTTCTCCTTGAGACGGATGGATTCGCCGGTAGCGTGAGACCAGTATGGAGATCGATTCGGCTTTACACTAGATGGATAAACAGGATTTTATTAATCCATTTTTGGAGTAATCCCATGCTCGATCTGAATGATCTCGCGCTGTTCGTCCAGGTCGTCCGCGCCGGCAGCTTTTCGGAGGCCGCACGACGCCTGCGCATGCCGGCCAATACGCTGAGCCGGCGCATCGACCAGTTCGAAGGGCACATCGGCACGCGCCTGCTGCATCGCTCGACCCGCAAGCTAGCGCCGAGCACCGAGGGCCTGGCGCTGTTCGAGCGCTACGCGCCGGCACTCGACCGGATCTTCGAGATCGAGCGGCAGCATGCCGACGGGCAGGAACCGGCCGGAACCGTGCGCGTGGCGGCGATGGCCGGCCTGTTCGAAGTGATCAAGCTGGAATGGCTGGCCGAGTTCTACGCGCGCTATCCGCGCATCAGCATCGACTTCCTGCTCGACGACACGCCGTCCGACCTGATCGCCGAGCGCATCGACCTCGCACTGCGCATCGGCATCGAGACCGGCGGCAGCTTCCGCGTGCGCCGGATCGCGCCGGGCACGATGATCCTCGCCGCCAGCCCCGCTTATCTCGAACGACGCGGCACGCCGCGCACGCCGCGCGAGCTGGCCGACCACGATTGCCTGACGGTGTCGAGCCGCCAGGGACGCAGCATGTGGCGCCTGCAGGGGCCGCGCGGCACGCAGGAGATTTCGATCGACAGCCGTTTCTCGGTCAACGACATGCGCGTGGTCATGCAGGCCTGTCTCGCTGGCCTCGGCATCGCGCTGGTGCCGCAGGTGCTCGCCGCGGCGGCGATCGACGAAGGCAAGCTGGCGCGCGTGCTGCCGGCCTACCAACGCTCCGGCGCCGGGCTCGGGCTGCAGCTCGTCTATACGAGCCGCCCGCCGCTGCCACCCGCGGTCACGGCCGTGGCCGAGTTTCTGCTGGAGAAGCTCGACCAGGGGATGTCGAAGTGTCCCGAGCCCGCGGCCGGCCGATGACGTTTCGTCGTCGCCGCGAACGGCATTTTCTTGCCGCTCCGCCGTCGCGTCGTACGGCCGGCCGGCGCACGATTCTTGCTCCCGTTCCGCGACGACCGCTCATGCCGTGCTGCAGGTCGCCGTCCGGGCCCATTACGAACAAGGGAGCAAACACATGACCGCAGCCCAGGAGCACGGGTCGCCATCCGTCGCTATCGCTATCGCCGTCAACCGGCACACGCGCGCATGAAGCAGCCCGCTTCGAGCACGGCCGCGGCGCTGCGCCACGTCGACGACCGCCAACCCGGCTACACGCGCCGCCGCCTGCGCAACGGCTTCGCGTATTACGCGCAGGACGGCACGCGGATTCGCGATGCCGCGGAAATCGCCCGCATCGACGCGCTGGCGATTCCACCTGCCTACACCGACGTATGGATCTGCGCCGACCCGCTCGGCCACTTGCAGGCGACGGGCCGCGACGCGCGCGGCCGCAAGCAGTATCGCTATCACCCGCAGTGGCGGGAAACGCGCGATGCGAACAAGTACGCACGGATGGCCGCGTTCGCGCGGGCGCTGCCGCGCATCCGCGCGCGCGTGACGCGCGATCTGGCGTTGCCGGGCATGCCGCGCGACAAGGTCGTCGCGACGATCGTCCGCTTGCTCGACACGACGCTCGCGCGGATCGGCAACGCGGAATACGCGCGCGAAAACGGCTCGTACGGGCTGACGACGCTGCGCAAGCGCCATTTGAAGATCCAGCCCGGCCAGGTGCGGCTGCGCTTCGCCGGCAAGAGCGGGATCGAACACGACGTGACGGTCGACGACGCGCGGGTCGCGCGGATCGTGCGGCGCTGCGCGGAGCTGCCCGGGCACGAGCTGTTCCAGTATGTGGACGACGACGGCGTGCGCCATCCGGTCGGGTCGTCCGACGTGAACGACTACCTGCGCGAGGCCGGCGGCGCCGATTTCACCGCGAAGGATTACCGGACCTGGGCCGGCAGCGTGCACGCGCTCGGGTTGCTGCGGCGCATCGAGCATCGCGGCGTCACGCATGCCCGCAAGCAGATCGTCGAGACCGTGCGCGCGGTGGCCGAGCTGCTGCGCAACACGCCGGCCGTGTGCCGGCGCTGCTACATCCATCCGGCCGTGCTCGACGCGTTCGAGGCGGGCACGCTCGCCGCGCTGGCGGTCCGGCGTACGCCGCGCGGCCTGCGCGCGGACGAAGCGGCATTCGTCGCGTTGCTGGTATCCGCGCGCCGGCGCACGGCGAGATGACCGCCCACGCCGCGCGTTCGCTTCCCGAGGCCACGCGCGACCGACACCGCTCCCTGCGTGTCGTTTACCACCGGGTTCCGGGCGCATGACCGATAGCCGCTCCCGCCCGTTTCTCTAAACTGGTTCGCACAACACACCTGCCCGGTGTCGTCCGCCGCGCGCGTCACGCCACCGGCATCGAGGCATCCCCGAGACATCCGCCTTCGCTGTCCGTCGGCCCGCGTGCCCCCGGCCGCATTCCCGCCGGCCGCGCCGCCAAGGCAACTCCAGGAGAGAACATTGAGCCCGTCGCAAGCGCGCCCCGCGAAAACCCGGTCTTCGCGCCAGTCCATCAAGCTGGATGACATCACGATCGTCGACCCGGCCGTCCTCAAGCGCGCGGTCGGCGCGATGGCGTTCGGCAACGCGATGGAATGGTTCGACTTCGGCGTCTACAGCTATATCGCCGTCACGCTCGGCAAGGTGTTCTTCCCGTCCAGCAGCCCGTCCGCGCAGTTGCTGGCCACCTTCGGCACGTTCGCGGCCGCGTTCCTCGTGCGCCCGCTCGGCGGCATGGTGTTCGGCCCGCTCGGCGATCGGATCGGCCGCCAGCGCGTGCTCGCCGCGACGATGATCATGATGGCCGTCGGCACCTTCGCGATCGGCCTGATCCCGAGCTATGCGTCGATCGGCATCATGGCCCCGATCCTGCTGCTCGTCGCGCGGCTCGTGCAGGGCTTCTCGACCGGCGGCGAGTACGGCGGCGCGGCCACCTTCATCGCCGAGTTCGCGACCGACAGGCGCCGCGGCTTCATGGGCAGCTTCCTCGAGTTCGGCACGCTGATCGGCTATACGCTCGGCGCGGCCACGGTCGCGCTGCTGACGGCCACGCTGTCGCAGGAAACGCTGCTGTCGTGGGGCTGGCGCGTGCCGTTCTTCATCGCCGGCCCGCTCGGCCTCGTCGGCCTCTACGTGCGGCTCAAGCTGGAGGAAACGCCGGCCTTCAAAAAGGAAGCCGAAGCGCGCGAAGCGGACGAACGCGCGCGGCCGAAGCAGCGCTTCGCGACGCTGCTCGTCGAACAGTGGAAGCCGCTGCTGCAATGCGTCGGTCTCGTGCTGATCTTCAACGTGACCGACTACATGGCGCTGTCGTACCTGCCGAGCTACCTGTCGGCGACGCTGCACGTGCGCGAATCGCACGGGCTCTTCATGGTGCTGCTCGTGATGGTGCTGATGATGCCGATGACGCTGTACGCCGGGCACCTGTCGGACAAGGTCGGCCGCAAGCCGGTGATGATGGCCGGCTGCGTGGGCCTGCTCGCGCTGTCGGTGCCGGCGCTGATGCTGATCCGCACCGGCGGCACGCTGCCGATCTTCGGCGGGATGCTGATCTACGGCGTCCTGCTGTCGACGTTCACGGGCGTGATGCCGTCGGCGCTGCCCGCGCTGTTCCCGACGCGGATTCGCTACGGCGCGCTCGCGATCGGCTTCAACGTGTCGGTGTCGCTGTTCGGCGGCACGACGCCGCTCGTCACCGCGTGGCTGGTCGATCGCACCGGCGACCTGATGATGCCCGCCTACTACCTGATGGGTGCGTCGTTCATCGGCATCGTGTCGGTGCTCGCGCTGCGCGAGACCGCGCGTCAGCCGCTGCCCGGCTCCGGGCCGTGCGTGGCGAGCCGCGCGGAAGCATTGAACCTCGTACGCGGCGGCGCCGACGAAGCGCGTGTGCGCGACCGGAAGTTCACGCCGGTCAGCGAGCGTGCGTGACGCAGGTCGATGCGACGCCGCGCGGGCGTCGCCGTTCGCGTGACCGTCAGTTCGACGGCAGTTGCTGCGCGTCGAACCAGTCGAGCAGCGTGCGCGTGACGAACGCGGGATTCTCCAGGTTCGAAATATGGCCGGCGTCGGGCACCAGCGCATGTGCGCAGCCGATCACGCTCGCCATCTTCACAGTTTCCGACGGCGGCCGCGCCATGTCGCCCGCGCCGCACATCAGCAGCGTGCGCGCGGCATCGAGTTCGCCGACGGTCGCGAGCGTGTCGGACCGGCCGAAGATCAGCCGGCCGAGCGGCGCGATCGATTGCCGCAGCCGGTCGGCGGGCAGGTTCGCGAGCGCTTCGCGAAACGCGGTCGGCACCGGGTCGTCGAGATCGACGTCCGGCCGGAAGAACAGCGGCACGATCGCGTCGAGCAGCGGCGGCGCGATGCGGCCCGCGGCCTCGATCGCATCGAGCATTCCGAAGTAGCGGGCACGCGTCGCATCGGGTTCCGCTTCGAGCGACGCGTCCATGATCACGAGCGAGCGCACGCGCCGCGGCTCGCGCAACGCGAGGCGTGCGCCCCACATGCCGCCCACGCTGAGTCCGACGATCGCGCACTGGTCGATCTCCAGCGCATCGAGCAGCGCGCTCGCCTGCGTGGCGAGATCGTCGAGCGTATGCGTGCCGTCCGGCAGCGCGCCCGATTCGCCATGCCCCCACAGGTCCGGCGCGATCACGCGATACCCGCGCGACAGCGCGTCGATCTGCGGCGCCCACATCGTCGCGTCCCACAGATAGCTGTGCCCGAGCAGCACCGGAAACCCGGCGCCGTGATCGAGGTAATGCAGGGTACTGCCTTGAATGCCGTGTACGGGCATGCTGTCTCCGGGATGTCAGGACTCGGCGGTGGCCCGGAGGCGCGCCGCGGTCGGCGGCGTTCTGCGACGAACGCGAAGCGGCGCATCATCGCACAGGTTGCAGGTGCCGCGCATGACGCCGCGCACGACGCATCCGCCGCGCCGCGCTATCCGACGCGATACATCGGCAGCACGTTGCTGCCGGCCGTGTCCTGCTCCGACGCGAGCGGCTGGCACGCTTGTTCGAGCAGCCAGTTGGTCAGCACCGCGATATCGAATTCGTTGCACGCATCGGGGTTCTGCACGAGCACGTAGCTGCCCGATGCAACGGTGCAATGCGGGAACAGCTCGACGAGCCGCCCCTGCTTCAGCAGCCCGTCGACCAGCGGCCGCCTGCCGATCGCGATGCCGTGCCCGTCGACGGCGGCCTGGACCAGTTGATCGTACTGGCTGAAGTGCAGCGCCCCGGCCGGCCGCAGCCGCGGCACGCCGAGCGCCTTCAGCAGATGGCTCCAGCCGTGCCACGGCCATTCGCCGCGCGGGTCGTCGAGATGCAGCAGCACGTGCTTGTCGAGGTCGGCCGGCTGCATCGACGCGGCGTCACCCGCCGCCGTCATCAGGCTCGGGCTGCACACCGCCACGACACGCTCGCGAAACAGCACGTCGGTATCGTCGGTCGACGTATACGGGCCGGCGTAGCGCACGGCCAGGTGCAAACGTTTGCGTTTAAGATCTTCAATTTCGCTCGTGGCCGACACGCGCACGTCGATGTCCGGATAGCTGGCGCGGAACGAACCGAGGCGCGGAATCAGCCACAGCGCCGCGAACGAGACGGTGGTCGACAACGAGATCGAACGCTGGCCGACACTCGACGACAGCTTGCCGACCACCGATTCCAGATCGGACAACGCGAACGAGATCGCGTCGTACAACTCACGCCCCTTGTCGGTCAGCGTCAGGGAACGAATATGCCGGTGAAAGAGCTCGATCCGGAGCTGCTCTTCGAGCGCCTTGACCTGGCGACTCACGGCCGATTGCGTGACGTTGAGCTCCTGCCCCGCACGCGTGAAACTCAAATGGCGCGCCGCGCATTCGAAGCCTCTCAGGAAATCCAGCGAAGGCAAACTTCTCAATCGCTTTGCCAATCTCACATTAGCCATACCGCCGCCTCAAAGTTGCACCCCTCGACAGATAAGTTGCCGTTCGTCTCCCTGTACCGTTTCTCCTATCTGGATTCGGAAACGATTTTATCTTGAAGCATGGTTACATATCATTCTTATTTTCAATCATGACACTCGTATTTATCTATCGATTTTCATCGCATCAATATGCTTACACCAACATTATCGAGTAGTGATTTTGTAAATTAATATGCGAACGAATCGAGCATACCAAAATGGTTGATAAATTCTCGTAAAAACAGGCGATTTCCGGCAAAGTTCGACGTTATCACGCCGATTTCACCGTCATGACAGAGGCCGCGCCCAATGCCTACAATTCAATTTCAACCAGCCGACTTTTCACCGAATTTCCCGGATTGCGAAAAACAAACAGTCAGCAACAGACATGCAAAATGCCGCTTTAATCCGGGAACGAATGTTTATTAAAAAATACTAAACGGATGAATTTTGATCTCGTCATGCGTTTCAAGAAATGGATGAGTCGATTATTTCCGGAAATGAATAATCCGCCGGCCGGCAACGCCGGTCGGCATGCATCGGGTTCGCCCGTCGGCCGGAATTCGGCCCGCGCCGCGCGACAACGGAACGTGTCGACCCGCTACGCGTGGTCCACCCCACCATTCGCCCGCGCGGTCACTTCGCGGCGATAGCGGTTCAGCTCCTGCGCGGTCGCGAACGTGCGCTCGAACAGGATCGACAGGTTGTGCAGAATCCGCTCGACGACCTTCTTCTCCCATTCGCCGTCGAAACGGATCTGCTCGTCGAGCCAGCGCTCGAGCCATGCCGGGTCCGGCAGGCGCGACTGCACGGTGTCGCGCGGGAACAGCGCCTGGTTCACGTGCAGGTTGGTCGGGTGCAGCGGCTTCTCGGTGCGGCGCGCCGACGCCATCAGCACGCCGATCTTCGCGAAGGCGGCACGCGCGACGTCGCCGCAGTCGTTCAGCGCTTTCTTCATATAGCGCAGGTAC
>NZ_BBSK01000140.1:0-20594 GCF_001319805.1 Burkholderia sp. E168m22 | reverse complement strand
AGAGCATCGTCGTCACCGTCATGGCAAGGCGTTCGGCACCGGCGCTCACGCCGATTGCGTGGACGCCGGCGCAGCCGCTTCGGCATCGGGCTCGCGATCGTCCCGATCGTCTTCCACCGAGCGCGGCGACAGCCGGCCGCGCAGCAACGCGTAGTAGAACTGCCGATACGTGCGGTGGTAATAGCGAATGCGCGGCGCGATCGCACCGTGCAGATCGTGCAACCGCTCGATCGGCAGGCTCGGCATCATGTGATGCTCGACGTGATAGTTGTTGCCGTTCGTGAACCACGTCATGAACGCGTTGCTCTCGATCGTCCGCGTGTTGCGGAACGGATCGGTACTCGTCAGGTCGCAGCGATAGTGCTCCGGCATTTCGACCAGCGCATGCACGGGCGCGGCGACGAACACGAGCGGCACGACCCACACCCAGACGACGCACCACGTGTGCAAGGCGAACGACAGCGCGGCCAGCAGCGCGATCGCCGCGGCCATCAGCAGATAGTCGCGGCGGATCGCGCGCGACACGAGCGCGTTGTCGCCGAAGCGCGCGCCCGGCACGACGAGCTTCGCGACGTTCTTCGCGAACTGGATATAGTGCGCGGCCATCGACAGCCGCCAGGCCCACAGCCCGACATTGACGACGGGGCTCGCGCCGTACTGGTCGCCGTAGTCGAAGAACTCCTTGTTCTCCGGCGTGCCGAGCAGCCGGTGATGACGCAGGTGGCTGTCCTGGTACGCATGGAACGACACGAGCATCGGCATGCCGAGCAGCACGCCGAACACCATGTTCAGGCGCTTGCTGCGAAACCCCTGGTAATGCAGCGCCTGGTGCTGCAGCTCGACGCCGTGCGCATACATCGCACCGATCAGCAGGATGCCGACGATCTTCAGGATCACGAGCGCCGACAGCGCGAACATCATCCCGTGCGCGATGAGCGCTGCGTAGACCACCAGCTTCAGCGAGAAGACCACGCCGCTCGGGCGGCTCTTCATGTCTGCAACCGGTTTCGATCGGGCGACAAGCGATGAGGTGACGGACAAGACGCTCTCCTTGAGCCGGGCCCTGCCCGGCACGATGACGCGGCGACGCTGGCGCGCTGCCGGGATGCAATTCTTCTGTGAGTCGATGTTTCGGACAAACGAATTTTCCGAACGCATTGCATGACGCACGCGCATGAGCGCACCACATCGTGAACTAGACGACCGGTCGAATGAGACCGACCAGTCACCTAGGACTGGCTCACAGAGATAACGAACGTGTGCTGCCCCGAGTGGATGCGCTCCGCTCATGCATAGCGTGCATAGATTCCGTTTGTCGCGGCGAATCGATCCGGCAAGAATCCACCTCACTCGACGAACGGCGCCGCCGGCACCGTGGCGCGAGCGGCCGTGTTCCTCAAGGGGAGAATCCTCGTGACGAAGTACGCATCCACCATTCACCGCCTGATCGAATCGCTCGAGGACGTGGCGGGCGCCATGCATCGCATGACGTTCGTCGACGACGCGGGCCACGAAGCGGGCATCACGTACCGGCACTTCGCGGAAGAGGTTTTTCGTCAGGCCGGCGCGCTGCGCGAGCTCGGGGTACGCGAGAACGATCTGGTGATGCTCGCGCTGCCGGCGTCGGTCGAGCATGCAGCCGCGATGATGGCCTGCGTGATGACCGGTGCACTGCCCTGCACCGTGCCCGTTCCCATGCGGCGTGCGGCGGCCGGGAGACAAGTGGCGGACGTCGCGTGCGAGCTGTACCGGCCGCGCCTCGTGGTTGCCGCGGACGCGCAAGCCGCGGCCTGGCGCGACGATGCGTTTCCCGCGGCCGCCACGCGCGTGGTCGATCTCGCGACGCTATCGAGCGCGGCCGACGCCGGCGCGCGCGCGCTGATCAGTTCCAAGAGCGGCCGCGATCCGCATCATGTTCAGCTCACGTCCGGTTCGACGTCGCATCCGAAGGCCGCGGTGCTCAGCCACGAGAACGTGATCGCGAACGTGCTCGGCATCGGCGGATCGGTGCGCTTCGACATCGCGGCCGGCGACGGCACCGCGTCGTGGCTGCCGCTCTATCACGACATGGGGCTGCTCACGCTGCTGTCGAACCTGCATTACCGCGCGCCGCTGCTGATGATGCAGCCGAACAGCTTCATCCGGAATCCGCTCGGCTGGCTGAAGCGCATCGCGTCGGCGCGCGCAACGACGACGTCGGTGCCGACCTTCGCGCTGCGCTACTGCGTGCGCCGCTTCAACGCCGCCGCGATGGACGGCGTCGATCTGTCCGCGTGCCGCAACATCTTCATCGGCGGCGAACGCGTGGACGACGCGACGCTGCGCGATTTCGCCGCGACATTCGCGCCGTACGGGCTGGCAGCGTCGGCGCTGCAACCGTGCTACGGGATGGCCGAATCGACGCTCGCGGTATCGATGCATCGCGCATGGCACGAAGGCGCGGTCGACGGCGCGCCGTACGTGATCGCCGATACGCTCGACCGGCGCGCGCTGATCGAGCGCCGCGACGCGCAGCCGGCCGCCGCGAACGACGGCCAGGACACAGAGACCGAAACGGTGCTCGCGATGGGCACGCCGATCGACGGGATGGCGTTCCGCATCCTCGACGACGGCGGCCATGCGCTGGCCAACCGCGCGGTCGGCGAAGTCGCGATCCGCGGCACGTCGGTGATGCTCGGCTACCTGAACCCCGACGACGGCACGATCGCCGCGCCGCTGACGGCCGACGGCTGGTTCCGCACCGGCGACATCGGCTACGTCGCGGACGGCCAGCTGCATATCCTCGGCCGCAAGAAGGAAGTCATCATCATCCGCGGCAGCAACTATTTCCCGCACGAGATCGAGGAAGCGCTGGCGTCGCACAGCGCGCTGCGCAAGAGCACCTGCATCGCGTTCGGCCTGCCCGATCCCGAAACCGGCACCGAGCGGCTGGTCGTCGCGATCGAGGCGCGGCCCGTCGACGCGACGCCGCAAACGCGCACCGAGTGCCAGCAGTTGCTCGCGTCGCGCATCGGCTTCGCCGCGCAGGATCTGTGTTTCGTCGAGCCCGGCTCGCTGCCGCGCACGACGAGCGGCAAGCTGCAACGCCTGAAGTGTCGCGATCTCTATGCGAACGGCGCGCTGCCCGTGATTCCCGCGTCGGCCGCCGTCGAAGCAGTCCAGGGAGCGTTCGCATGACGGCCTCGTCCCTCGCCCCGGTGCTCGAACTGCGCGACGTCACGCGCACATACGAAGGCGCGGGCCGCGTCGTCGCGGTGCGCGGCGCGACGATCTCGATCGGGCAGCGCGACGTCGTCGCGCTCGTCGGGCCGTCGGGCAGCGGCAAAAGCACGCTGCTCAACCTCGCCGGCTTTCTCGACGTGCCGACGAGCGGCGAACGCTGGCTCGAAGGCCGCCGCATCGACGACGCGCCGGACACGCTCGAACGAATTCGCCGCGAACGCATCGGCTTCGTATTCCAGCAATTCAACCTGATTCCGGTGATGTCGGCGCTCGAAAACGTCGAGCTCGGCTGCTTCGCATGGGGCACGCCGCGCACGCGGCGCGAACGGGCCCGCGCGATGCTTGATGCGGTGGGGCTCGCCGCGCGCGAGCGGCACCGCCCCGGCGAGCTGTCCGGCGGCGAGCAGCAGCGCGTCGCGCTGGCCCGCGCGCTCGCCAAGGAGCCGGCCATCGTGATCGCGGACGAACCAACCGCGAGCCTCGACAGCACCAACGCGCGCGCGGTCGCCGAGCTGATCCTCGACACCAACCGCACGCTGGGCACCGCCTTTCTGATTGCGTCGCACGACGATCGTCTGTGCGCGCACCTGCCGCGCCGCATCGAGATGCGCGACGGCGTACCGGGAGTGAATCGTGAACTGGTCGACGTTTGCGTGGCGTAACCTCTGGCGCAACCGGCGCCGCACCGTGCTGACGATGGCGATGATCGGCGTCGCCGCGTTCGCGTCGAGCCTCGCGCTCGGCTACGTGATCGCAACCTTCGACGCGGTGCGCGAAGGGTCGATCGACAGCGGCGTCGGCCACGTGCAGGTGCTGCACCACGGCTATCTCGACCTGATCGGCGAACGGCCGCTGCAATACGGACTGACCGCGGACGAGCAGGCCGCCGCCACGCAGGCGATTGCAAAGCTGCCCGGCGTCGCGACGACCGCGCGCGGCATCGACTTCGACGGGCTCGTGTCGAACGGCGATCTCAGCTACGGCTTCGTCGGCGAAGGGATCGAGCCGAATCGCGAGCCGCCCGGCTTCTTCGACTATCACACGGTGCTGTCGGGCCGCTATCTGTCGCCGACGAACGCCGGCACCGAAGTCGTCGTCGGCGCCGAACTCGCGCGCAAGCTCGGCGTGCACGTCGGCTCGGTCGTGCAGTTGATGGCGTCGACCGCGCACGGCGGCATCAACGCGACCGACGCGCAGATCGTCGGCGTGATGAGCACCGGCAACAAGGACGTCGACGAACGGATCGTCAACGTGACGTTCACGGCCGCGCAGGCGCTGCTGCGCACCGACCGCGCGTCGCGCATCGCGGTGTTCCTCGAGGACACCGCCGGCACGCCGGCCGCAGCAGCAGCGCTGCGCGCGGCGCTGCCGACGCTCGACGTGAAGACCTGGGATCAGCTCGTGTCGCTCTATCACCAGGTCGTCGCGCTGTACAAGAACCAGTTCTCGGTGTTCGGCGCGATTCTCTGCGTGACGATCCTGCTGTCGATGAGCAACTGGATCCTGATGAGCATCGTCGAGCGGCGCCGCGAGATCTCGACGCTGCGCGCGCTCGGCGTGCCGGCCGCCACGGTGCGCGGCGTGCTGATCCAGGAAACCGCGCTGCTCGGCCTGCTCGGTGCGGCCGCCGGCATCGCGCTCGCGCTGCTGACGATGGTCGCGCTCAATCACGCGCAGATCCACCTGCCCGCACCACCCGGCCGCGTGAAGCCGATCCTGCTCGAATTCACGGTGTCGCCCGTCGCCGTGGCCGCCGTCGAAGCCGCGTTCGTCGTGCTCGGCGTGGCCGCGGCGCTGCTCGCGACGCTCGGGCTCGCGAAACGCAACATCCTCGAAGGACTCGCCCCATGAATCGCATTCGCCTCACGTTCGCCGCATTCGCCGCGCTCGTCGCGTGCGCGCCGCTCGCCGCGCAAGCGGCCGACGCGCCGGCGGCCCAGACCATGCTCGCCCGCGCCGACGCGTATCGCAGCACGGCCGCCGATACGCAGACGAACATCCAGATCACCAACGAAGTCGGCGGACAGTCCGGCGACGCGACGCGCTATCTCGTCTACACGCGCGGCAACGGCGACACGCTCGCGCTGACGCGCAGCGGCGAGAACGACGGCCAGAAGTACCTCGCGACGACGCGCGGGCACTGGTTCTACGTGCCGAACACGCGCAGCGCGGTACGCATCAACGGGATGCAGCGGCTGCAAGGCGAAGTCGTGATCAGCGACATCACGCGCACGCACTGGGCCGACAGCTATCGCGCGACGGCCGCGCCCGGCACGACGCCGATCGCCGGCAAGCCGGCCACCGAGCTCGACCTGACCGCGACCGATCCCGACAACGTCTACCCGACGATCAAGCTGTGGGTCACGCCCGATACCGACGTGCCGGTGCGCGCGCAGTTCTTCCTGGCGAGCGGCCTGCTGTTTCGCAGCGCCGATTTCTCCGCGCCGGTCGACGCGAACGGCCGCAAGGTGATCCGCAAGATCACGTATCGCAACGAGGTCGAGAAACAGCGCGCAAGCGTCGTCGACATCCTCGACGGCCAGCCGCGCAAGATTCCGTCGGGCTGGTTCAATCCCGACACGCTCGCCGATGGCCAGTGAGTACGACGCCGATGCCGACGCTCATCGTGACCGCCTCCATTCATCGCCCGAACGCGCCCGCCGCGGCTGGCCCGGTGTCGCGCTTGCCATCCCGCTCGCGCTCGGCTGCACGCTCGCGCACGGAGAATCGCTGATGGACCAGCTCGGCACGCTCAACGGCATCGGCTACGCGCGCACCGTCGACAGCATGGACGGCCGCGCGCTGCTCGGCCGCCTGATCGGCGATTCGCCGCGCAATCAGCAGGAAGCCGGCCTGCTCGCGCGCATCGACGGCGAGAACCTGTTCGCGAATGCGCGCGTGGTCGCGAGCAACCACTCGCTCGGCGCGCAGGCGAGCCGCTTCAACGAAGCCGGCGTGCGCTACGCGTTCGACAACGGCATCACGCTCACGGCGGGCAAGCGGATCGATACGCTCGACACGTCGCAGGCGTTCTTCCCGCTCGGCTTCTTCCAGAAGCGGGCCGCGACGGCCGACATCTACGATCGCTACGGCGACGTCGAAGGCACGCCGCTCGTCGAAGCGAAATGGGCCGGCGAGCAGACCACGCTGCAGTTCATCGCCGGCGAGAACCGCACGCTGCGCAACGACGTCGACAACCGCGACGTGCAGGGCGCGACGCAGCTCGTACGCGGCGCCTACAACTGGTCGGGCGGCTCGGCCGCGCTGCTCGCCGGCCGTCACGCGGGCCGCGGCGGCACCGGCGCGACGCTGTCGTTCGACGTCGCGCGCTCGAACACCGTCTATGCGAGCGCGTGGGTCGAGCGCGGCACGACGCGGCCGCTGCCGGCCTTCATCGCGAACGGCACGCCGCTCGATACGGCCGCCGCGTACGACGCCGTCGATCGCCGCAACGATCGCCAGTACATGTGGCGCAGCGCGCTCGGCATGCAGAGCGCGCTGCCCGGCAACCTGTCGCTGATCGTCGAGTGGTCGCACGACGAAGCGCGTTACGACGCGAGCCAGTGGCGCCGAATGGTCGGTGCGGTACAGGCGAACAACGCGCTGCTGCCCGTCGCGCCCGGCGCGGCGCTGGCCGGCCTCGGCGGCACGGCCAATTTCGTGAGCGTCGACGGCAGCCTGCGCGACTACCTGTTCGCGCGGCTCGGCAAGAAAGTCGGCCGCATCGAGTATTCGCTGCGCGGCGTCTATTCGCCGCAGGACAAGGGCCTGCTCGCGATCGCGCAGGTCGTCGCCGACGTGAATCAACGCGTGAGCGTCGATGTCGCGCTCACCCACGCCTTCTCCGACAGCCAGTCCGAGTACCGGATGGTCGGTCTCGGCACCCGCATCGACGCCGCCGTGCGCGTGCGTTTCTGACAGGAACCCTGCCATGTCCACGCTTTCCGCCCCCGGCCCGCTCGCACCGTCGCTGCTCTTGCGCGTGGCCGATCAGGCCGCGTATCCGGTACTGCGCCACCTCGATGCGATCGGCACGCCGCCGCATGCGGCGGCCCGGCTCGTCGAGGCTGCCGCCGTGCGGCTGCTCGACAGCGAGATGGTGATCGCACTGCGCTCCACGGCACCGGACGTGCTGCCCGACGCGTCCGCGTCGACCCCGCTGCGGCATGACGAGGCGCCGCTCACCGAAGCGCTGCTCGAGCAGATCGGCCGCGAAGGGTTTCATCACCTGTTCAAGCCGTTCATGCGCGCGTTCATCCGCATCATGTTCGGGCTGTTCTTCTCGGACGACCAGAATCGCCGCGCCTGCGAGTGCATCGACGCCGGCCACAACTTCGCGTTCCTGATGAGCGACGGCGGCGGACCGACGCTCGCTGCCTGGCGCACGGTCGTGCGCAGCGACGACAACGGCCTCGCACTGACCGTCGACAAGGTGTGGGGCATCGAGGCGCATCGCGACTGCATGGCCGTCGTCGCCGCGCGCTTGCCCGGCGTGATGTTCCCGGCCGCCTACCTCGTGTGGCCCGACGAATACCGAAAGCTGAAACGCTCGACCTGCGGCGCGCCGTTCCTCGCGGGCAACCTGCAGCTCGCGAACGTCGGCGGCCAAGTGCGCGTCGCCGCCGAGGACCGGCTGCGGATCGGCGGCCCGACCGTATTCAACAAATACCTGACCGTCGTGCGGCCGTACTTCGTCCGCGCGCTGATGGCGCACGTCGGCTGGCTCGAGCGGACCGGCCGCGTCGAACTCGACGCCGATGCGCGCGCCGTGCACCGCTTCATCGCGGACGCCGCGCGCAGCCAGACCGACGATGCGCACTACAGCTTCGGCAAGGTGCAGCGCGTGCTCGCGATCAAGCTGCTGTCGAACGAGTTCCTGAGCGCGCTCGTACGCGACGGCAAGGTGCCGCTGTTCGACGACCAGCGCGACCTGCTGGCGTTTTCGAAGATGGAAGGCAGTTCGTACCGTTGTTATCACGAGCTTCGCAAGAGCCTGCGCTGCGAAGCCGGCAGTTGACCCACGCGACAGGCCGATCGATCCCGATCAAATCCACTCAACTTCAGGAGCTCCCCTCATGACGACCCAGAACGTTCCGGCCGACGCGCTCGACATCCTGTCCCGCGAAGTCGCGAAGATCCTCAACGTCGAAACCGTCGACACGGACGCCGGCATCGGCGAACTCGGCATCGATTCGCTGAACATCGTCGAGCTGATCGTGTTCTGCGAACAGCTTTACGGCTCGATCGATCCGGAAGCGCTGAACATCACGCAGTACACGACGCTGCAACAGCTCGACGCGCAACTGCGCAGCCAGCAGCACGCGGCCTGATACGGCGATGCTCGCGCCCCTTGCCCCCGTGGCGGCCGCCGCCGTCCAGCCGGCCCCGGCGACCGCGCTGACCGTGCAGGCGCTCGCGTACCGGCGCGTCGCGCCGTCGCGCGACGGCGCGGCCGTGCCGCTCGACGATACGGCCCGCGCGATCGGCACGCTCGCGTGCGCCGAACGCGAGCGGCTGTGCGGTGCGATCGGCGCGGACGACTACGTGGTCAGCTCGACGATCCTGTCGATGCTGCTGATGAACGATTCGCCGCAGCATCGCGTGTTCGCGCAGGCCCTTGCCGGCGCGAACGACTACACGCCCGACTGGATGACCTGCTCGTACGAATGCGCGGGCTGGGGCTACGTGCTGCGCCGCGCGCTCGCGACCGCGGCGGAAACCGGGCCGCGCACGCTGCTGCTGCAGATCGTCGACGTCGACGTGCACGGCTACACGTACTGGCACGGCAATCCCGCCTGGGGGCGCTCGGGCTTCGGCGTCTGCACGCTGCTCGTCGACGTCGGCCGCGAACCGGCGCAGTCGGTCATCGCGGACGCCGCGCCGCCGGCCAGCGCGGTCGTGCGGCTCGGCCGCGACATCCGCACGTTCTGCGCGGCGCGCCCCGGCCTGCACGCGGCGCTGCCGTTCTTTCCGGCCACGTCGCGCCGCGCGCTGCTCGCGTCGGTCGGCAAGACGCCGCTGCTGCCGGACGGCCACGGCGTGTTCGGTCATGCGTTCGGCAGCGACCCGTGGCTGTCGGTGCTGCTCGCGCACCGCGACGGCGACACGCCGCGCCGCGCGGCCGTCTGCTCGCTCGCGCTGAACGGCTATTACGCGATCGCCGACGTCGCGTTCGCGCCGGACGCGACGTTTTCTCTCGACGGCGAGGCGTGACATGGTGCGACCCGTTCACTTCACCTACCGGATCGAGCGCGACGCGCGACAGCCCGTGGCGGTCGCGGCCAGCGCGTACCGGATGCCGCTCGACACGCCGGCCGACTATGCACGCGCCGCGCTCGCGGAAGCGGCCGGCGATGCGTACGACGCGGGCAATACGTCCGACGTGGCCGGCGGCGAGCGCCGCGTGCTGCTCGACCATGTCCAGTATTTCGCATTCCTCGCGGAAGTCACCGCGCGGATTCGCGACGCCGTGCATCCGGATGCCCGCCTGTTCATCGAGGTGTGCGCACCGTACTTCGGCGCGCTGCCGGCCGAACTGCTTGCCCCGCACGTGCTGCTCGGCGTGCACCTGTACGACGAAGCATTGCGCGACGCATCGCGCGGCGCGCCGGTCGTGTGGATCGGCGACCGCATCCTGCGCGATGCGGAATTCGCCGGCGACAACCGCGTGTGCTGCGCGATCTGGCCCGCGCGGCTCGCCGATGCGTTCGACGCGCAACTGCGCGGCGCGTGGCCGTCGTTCGCGATCCGTCTCGAACCGCACCCGGGCGCGTCGCGCGCCGCCGCCCCGTTTACCGATTCCGCCCATCATTCCGGCGCCGCCGCGCGGCCGGGGAGACCCTGACATGAATGACACGCTTACCGTGATGCAGGACACGGCCGATATCCGCTGGTCGATGCCCGTCGACGCGCTGATGTCGAACGACTACGCACTGCGCGAAGAGGCGCTGAACCGGCTGTACGAGAAGGCGAAGGCCGCGCAGTGGGACGTCGCGACCGACGTCGACTGGAGCCACGACCTCGACCCGGCGAACCCGCTCGGCATGCCCGACCCGACGCTGCTGATCTACGGCACCGAGCTGTGGGGCAAGCTCGCGGACGCCGACAAGCGCGAGGTGCGCCATCACGCGCAGGGCTGGCTGCTGTCGCAGATCCTGCACGGCGAGCAGGCCGCGCTGATCTGCGCGTCGAAGCTCGCGTCGGCCGAGGACGGCCTGAGCGCGCGGCTGTGCGCGGCCGCGCAGATGATGGACGAAGCGCGCCACGTCGAGGCGTACGCGAAGCTCGTCAACGAAAAGCTCGACGTCAGCTACCCGATGAGCCGCTCGCTGAAGGGGCTGCTGCACGACACGATCACGAGCAGCGCGCTCGACATGACGAACCTCGGGATGCAGGTGCTGGTCGAGGGCATCGCGCTGTCGATCTTCCAGAGCGTCGTCGCGTACAGCACCGATCCGTTCATCAAGGACCTGTTCCTGCGAATCCAGCGCGACGAAGCACGCCACTTCGCGGTCGGCCGGATCACGCTGTGCCGCGTGTATGCGGAGATGAGCTCGCACGAACTGCGCGAGCGCGAGGAGTTCATCTGCGAAGGCGCGGCCGTGCTGTACGAGCACCTGTGCGCGGACGACATCTGGGAACCGATGGGGCTGTCCAAGCGCGAATGCAGCGCAATGGTGCGCGAATCGCCGGTGTCGAGCTCGATCCGCCGCTCGATCTTCCGGCGCCTGGTGCCGACGATCCGCGAGATGGGGCTGCTCACGCCGACCGTGCAGGCGACCTTCGAAAAGCTCGACGTCCTCGACTACGCGGCGATGCCGCTCAACTGAACCATGACGACGACCTCCTCCCAAGCGTCACGCGATTTCTGGATCGGCATCGACGCGGTGGCGTACGAGCTGCCGGGCCCGCCCGTCGATATCGAGGCCTGGGCCGCCGAACGCGACTATCCGGCTCAGCGGGCGGCCGCGATCGCGCAGTCGGGCAGCCGCTATTTCCACATGGCGCTCGACACGAGCGAGACCGATCTCGCGATCGCGGCGGTCGGCCGGCTGCTCGACACCGCGCGCGTGCATCCGTCCGACGTCGGCGCGATCGTGCACGTCCACACGCAGCAGTTCAGCGTGCCGCCCGCGCCGCGCAGCCTGCCGCACGAAGTGGCCGCGCAATTCGGCATCGAGCCGCTGTGGCTCGGCTCCGTCGCGCAACTGAACTGCGTGTCGGTCGCGGCCGGCATCGAGACGGTTCGCGCGCTGATGCGCCGCCATCCGCAGCTCGACGCGGCGCTCGTCGTGTCGTCCGACCGCGTGTACGGCGAGGATTACCGGATGCGGCAGATGACCGGCGTGCAGTGCGACGGCGCGGCCGCGATGCTGATCGCGCGCAACAGCACGAAGAACCGGCTCGGCGGCATCGCGATCGAGACGCACGCGAAATGGCATCGCGGGTCGGACACGGTCGCCGCGAACGAGGCCGACCTGATCATGATGGAGTGGCCGTACACGCGCCGCGCGATCGACGCGGCCGTCGCGCTCGAGCCGCATGCGCTCGACGCGTACGACCTCGTGCTGCCGCACAACGCCGACCTGCCCGGCTGGAACGCGCTGTGCCGCGCGATGCGCGTGCCCGCCGAGCGGCTCTACGCGGACAACATCCATGCGCGCGGCCACGCGTGCTGTTCGGATTTTCCGATCAACCTGGCCGACGTCGGGCTCGATGCGCTCGCGCATGGCCGGCGCGTGCTCGGCGTGATGCAGTCGAACTGCGGCGCGTATGCGGCCGCCACGCTCCATCCGGTGGGCCGCCATGACGCCTGAGCGCCCGCTTCCCGCCACCGCCGATCACGCGTGGATCACCGATCTGCGCACGCCGTGCTACGTGTACGAGCCCGAGATCGCGATCGCCCGCTACCGGTCGCTGAAGGCGCGGCTCGGCACGCGGCTGATCGTGTCGCTGAAGGCGAACCCGAACCAGGACATGCTCGCGCGCTGCGCGCATGCGTACGACGACGGCGTCGAACTCGCGAGCCGCGGCGAACTCGACGCGGTGATCGGCCGGATCAAGACGCCGCGCTACCTGAACAATCCGTCGATGGACGAGATGTTCATGCGGGCGGGGCTCGCGTCGCGCTGCCATTTCGTGCTCGACAACCCGGACGCGGTCGCGCGCTTCGTGCCGCTCGCCCGCGAAGCGGCGGCCGGCGGCAGCACGCCGGGCGCGGTGCTGCTGCGCGTGAATGCCGGCGCGCTGGCGGGTGAACAGGCGCGCGCACCGTGGCACGACCACTTCGGGATGACGCCGAACGAGGCGCACGACGCGGTGCGCACGCTCGCGGCTGCCGGCCTGCCGGTGGCCGGGTTGCACGTCTTCTCCGGCCCGCATTCGTTCATCCGCCAGGACCCGACGCAGCCCGACACGCTCGTGTTGCCCGAATTGCTCGCCGCGCTGGCCCGCGATCTCGCACCCGCCAACGGCGCGCCGCTCGGTTCGTTGAGCCTCGGCGGCGGTTTTGCCGACGATCACCCGGGCGATGCCGCGTTCGACCGCTATGCCGCCGCGCTCGCGCCGCTGGCCGGCCCCTATTCGCTCGCGCACGAATCGGGCCGCGCGATCTTCGCCGATGCGGGCGTGTTCGCGACGCGCGTCGTCGCGGTGAAGACATGGCAGGACCGCACGATCGCCGTCTGCGACGGCGGCCTGTCGCATGCGTTCCTGCTCGCGCAGACCGAATCGGTGATGCGCCGTCTGGCCGCGCCGTCGCTCGTGCGCCGCACGCCCGCGCCGCCGCCGCGCGGCGTGCCGACGCTCTACGTCGGCAGCACCTGCAGCCGCGCGGACGTGATCGGCCGCGACGACGCGGGCGCGCCGCCGCAGGTCGGCGACATCGCGGTGTTCGAACGCTGCGGCGCGTATCACCGCACGTACTCGATGGCGCATTTCCTGTCCCACGAAGCCGCGCACGTGTACGTGCGGCCGGCCTAAACCCGAGGAGCCGATCATGAACGCATTGATCAGCATCGCCGACCTGCTCGAACACGGCGCCGAGCGCTGGCCGCATCATCCGGCGTATGCCGACGGCGACGGCACCCTGACTTACGATCAGCTCGCCCGCGCGGTCCGGCGCGCCGCCGCCGTACTCGCGGCGCGCGGCGTGCGGCCCGGCGAACGCGTCGCGATCTACGCGCCGAAGCGCGTCGAAACCGTGGTCGCGATGCTCGCGGCCAACGCACTCGGCGCGATCTTCGTACCGGTCAATCCGCAGTTGAAGGAAGCGCAGATCGAACACATCGTCGCCGACAGCGGCGCCGCGCTGTTCGTGACCGGCGCGCAGCGGCTCAAGCGCCTGCCGGCGCTCGCCGCGCTCGTCGGCGCGCGCACGCTGCTGATCGAGGAACTGGCCGATGCGATCGACTCGCCGGGCACCGATACGCCGGCATCAGCATCGGCAGCGGCCCCCGCCGGCCGCCCGGTCGACGACGATCCGGCTGCGCTGCTCTATACGTCCGGCTCGACCGGCAAGCCGAAGGGCGTCGTCGTGTCGCATCGCAACCTGGTGTCGGGTGCGTTCAGCGTCGCCGCGTATCAGCAGCTCGCCGAAGACGACGTCGTGCTCGGCGTGCTGCCGCTCAGCTTCGACGCGGGCCTGAGCCAGCTCACGACCGCGCTGGCGTCCGGCGCGTGCTACACGCCGCTCGACTTCCTGCAGCCGGCCGAGGTGCCGCGCCATTGCGACGCGTTCGGCGTGACGTCGATCACCGGCGTGCCGCCGCTGTGGATGCAGATCGCGTCGGCCGGCTGGAGCGACACCGCACGCACGCGGCTCCGCCGCTTCGCGAACACCGGCGGCCATCTCGCGACGCCGCTGCTGCACCGCCTGCAGGCGCTGTTCACGCAGGCTTCGCCGTACCTGATGTACGGGCTGACCGAGGCGTTCCGCTCGACCTACCTGGCGCCGGCCGACGCGGCGCTGCGCCCGACGTCGATCGGCAAGGCCGTGCCGAACGCGGAGATCCTCGTGCTGCGCGCCGACGGCAGCGAATGCGCGGCCGACGAACCCGGCGAGCTCGTGCACCGCGGCGCGTTCGTCACGCTCGGCTACTGGAACCGGCCCGAGCTGACCGCGCAGCGCTTTCGTCCGCTGCCGCGCCGGCACGGCGAGATTCCGCGCCCGGACGTCGCCGTGTGGTCGGGCGACATCGTGCGGCGCGACGCGGACGGTTACCTGTACTTCGTCGCGCGCGGCGACGACATGATCAAGACCTCCGGCTATCGCGTGAGCCCGACCGAGGTCGAGGACGTGCTGTTCGCGCTGCCGCACATCCGCGAGGCCGCGGTATTCAGCGTCCCGCACCCGGCGCTCGGTGAAGCGATCGCCGCGTGCGTCGTGTCGACGCTCGACGCCGACGCGTGCCGCGCCGACATCGCCCGCGCATGCCGCGACGCGTTGCCCACCTACATGAACCCGCTCGTCGTCGAGCCGCTGCCGACGTTGCCGCGCAACCCGAACGGCAAGATCGACCGACCCGCATTGAAAGCGCAGTATCGCGACGCGTTCGCGCGCCCGAACCTCGAGGAGACCGCAGCATGAGCCTGTCGACGCTCGATGAAACCTGTGTCGGCGCGCCGCGCGTCGCCGCGCCCGGCACGCTCGCATTGTCCGGCGGTGTCGTGGTGCTGCCGCCCGCCGTCGTGTTCAGCGCAATCCAGGCGCAGGAGCGCCACCCCGGCTACCGGCACCTGCTGCTGCCGCAGGCGCGCTTTGCGCGGCCGCGCGGCATGGGCGCGCTGACGCCCGACGAAGGCACGCGCCTCGCGCCGGGCGGCCGGCCCGCGCTGCGCGTCGCACCGCCCGGGCGCAGCCTCGCCGATCTGGCCGCCGACGCGGCGCTCGACCTGCGCGACCAGCTCGGCTCCGGCGCGCTGGCCCGCACGACGCACGTGATCGTCGCCAGTTGCGCGCTCAACGAAGGGATCGGCGACTCGGTCGTCGGCCGCATGCAGTACGAACTCGGGCTGCAGCGCGTGACGCCGTTCGCGCTCGGCCAGAACGGCACGCTCGGCTGGTATTCGGCGCTGATGCTGCTCGACGGGCTGCTGCTCGACGAAGGCGACCAGGCGCTCGTGATCCTCAGCGACAAGTGGCTCTACCCGTTCTTCCGCCAGTTCGGCGACCTGGTCGGCTACGGCGACGCGGCCGCCGCGCTGCTCGTGTCGCGCGCGGGCCCGGCGCCGGAACCTGCGGCGTGGGGCGGCGTACGGTCCGTCGCGCTCGAATTCGGGCCATCGATCACGGACCCGTGGGCCGATGCGCCAACCGCGCTGCGCGACACGCTCGCGCCGGTCGCCGCCCGCGCGATCCGCCGCGCGCTCGAACAGGCCAACTTGCGCGCGAACCAGATCGACTGGTGCGTGCCGCCCGGATTCGATCCCGGCTTCGCGGCGCGCGTGGCCGACGCCGCGTCGATTCCGGTCGCCGCGCGCATCCAGCACGACGGCTCGGGCCATCTGTCGTCGGCCGAATCGGCCGCCGCGCTGATCCGGCTCGCGGGCGCGCTCGACGAAGGCGAGCGCCGCACGGTGCTCGTGTGGGACGCGGCGCTGCATGGCGCGGCGGCCGCCGCCGTGGTCGACCTGGCCGGCGGCCTCGACGCCGCACTCGATATCGAAGGAGACGCATGATGAGCGCATACAAGGTAAGCCTGCGCGAACTGCGCTTCTTTCTGTGGGAACTGTTCGAGGCCGACAAGCGGTTCCTGGCGGAACACGGCCTGTACGGCACGCACGATCGCGCGTCGATCGATGCACTGCTCGAACGCGCACGCGATTTCGCGCTCGACCTCGGGCGCAGCTACCAGCAGGCCGACGTCGAGGGCTGCACGCTGCTCGACGACGGTCAGGTACGAATTCCTTCGCATTTCCACGCGCTGTGGGCGCGCTTTCGCGACGAATGGTCGAACACGCTGTTCGGCACCGCGCACGGGCTGCCGCCGATCGTCACGCAGATGATCTACGAGATGTTCATGGGCGCGAACCCGTCGTTCATGACCTACGGCGGCTTCACGCGCCCCGCGGTCAAGCTGCTGCAGATGCACGGCACGCCGCACCAGAAGGCGCTGATCGCACCGCTCGAAGCGTACCGCTGGGACGCGTGCTTCTGCGCGACCGAACCGCAGGCCGGCACCGACCTGACCGCCGTGGCGCTGCGCGCGACGCCGCTCGAACGTGATATCTACGCGATCGACGGCGAGAAGGTGTACATCTCGGCCGGCATGCACGAACTGACGGAAAACACGCTGTATTTCGTGCTCGGCCGCATCGATACCGCGTCGCCGGATTCGTTCTCGCTGTCGTGCCTCGTCGTGCCGCGCTTCTGGCCCGACGAGGAAACCGGCGAGCTGCAGCCGAACCACGTCGACTGCATCGGCCTGCCGCGCAAGATGGGGCTCAAGGGCTGCGCGAACACGCATCTCGTGTTCAGTTCGAACGGCACGACGAAAGGCTGGCTGCTCGGCGGCCGGCGCAACGTCGGCCTGCTGCAGCTGATGCCGCTGATGAACCAGGCGCGCATGAGCACCGGGATGTTCGGCGTCGGCGTCGCGTCGAGCGCATACCTGCACGCGGTCGAGTATGCGGGCCGCCGGCTGCAGGGCCGGCCGATCGAGCGCGCATCGAACACCCACGCCGCGCGCGTCGCGATCGTCGAGCACGCGGACGTGCAGCGCATGCTGGTCGACATGAAAAGCCGCGTCGACGGCTGCCGCGGCCTGCTCGGCAAGCTCGCGGCGACCGCGACGCGCGCGGCGATGCTCGAAGCCACGCCCGACGCCGACCCGGCCGAGATCGAGCGCCATCGCAAGCTGCAATTGCTGCTGACGCCGATCTGCAAGGCGTTCATCTCCGACCAGGCGTGGCGCATCTGCGAAACGGCGATCCAGGTGCATGGCGGGCTCGGCTATACCGACGCGAGCCCGGTCGAGCAGAACGCGCGCGACGTGAAGATCCTGTCGATCTGGGAAGGCACGAACTACATCCAGGCGCAGGATCTCGTGCGCGACAAGCTCGGCTTCGGCCGCCATTCGCGGCTGATCCAGTACTACCGCGACGAACTCGACGCGTTCCTCGCGCAGCAGCATCACGCCGGCACGCATGCGGAACTGCGGCCGCTGTTCGATGCGTTGCGCGTGGGCGCCGACCGGATCGCCGCCGCGCTCGACGACATCGCCCGCGACGTGCAGGACGGCCACACGCATCGCAGCAGCCAGTTCTACACGCGCTTTCTGGAGATGTTCGGCGTGGTCACGTCGGCGTGGGTGCTGCTCGAATCGGCGACGATCGCCGCGCGCCGGCTCGATGCGCCGGACACCGCCGACGCGCCGGCCGAGCTGGCGTTCTATCGCGGCAAGCTGAAGAGCGCGCGCTACTACTTCGCGAACGTGCTGCCCGTCGTCGATCAGCACGCGGCCGTGATCGCCGCGATGGCGCACGCGGCGATCAGCGTCAGCAGCGACGAACTCGCCGCGGTGGAATGACATGGACACGACACTCGACTCCAGCATCTCCGCCACCACGACCGCGACCGGCGCTGCGCCGCGCAACCTGCTCGGCCGACCGACGACGCGCCATCGCGGCACCGATATCGACGGCGCGACGCTCGACCCCGAAGCGCTGCGGGTGCGCGATCTCGACCTGAACGCGCTGATCGGCGCGACGACGTTCGAAGGCGCGCTCGCGCATCTGTGGTTCGACGTCGCGCCGGGCAGCACCGACCATCGCGCGCACGAGGCGACGATCGCCGCGCGGCTCGCGGCGTTCGCCGATGCACTGGCGCCGGGCTCGGTCGCCCAGTCGGTCGCCGCCGACCTCGGCGCGGCGGGCGTCGCGCCGGTGTTCGCGGCCGCGTCCGGCCTGCTGCGCGGCCTGGACGACGTGACCGACCGCGCGCGCGGCCCGGCGCCCGACGATGCCGATCTCGACACGATGCTGCTGTGCGCGGCCGCCGCGCCATTCCTGCTGCATGCGGCGATCGAGGGTCGGCCGTTCGCGGCCGGCACACCCGCCCGCGGCGGCACGGCGCTCGATGCAGCGCAGACGCAAGCGCAACGCATGCTCGTGCTGACCGGCGCGACGCGCGGCGATGCGCCGGCGCAAGCGGCGATGGACATGCTGCTCGTCGCGTGGCACGCCGGCTTCGGCTACATCACGCCGACCGTGCTCGCGCCACGCGTCGCGATCGGCACCGGCGTCACGCTGACGCAGGCGATCGCGTCCGGCTTCCTCGCGAGCGGGCCGTCGCACGTCGGCGCGGCACTCGAAGCGATGCAGTGGCTCGCCGCGCTCGCGCGGTCGATACCGGGCGGCACCGACGCGCCGGCCGCCGCGCTCGATGCGGCAGGCCGCGCGGCGATCGATGCGGCGCTCGACGCGAAACGCACGCTGTACGGCTTCGGCCATCCGCTGTTCGTCGCCGATCCGCGTCCGCCGCACATGCGCGGCCGGTTCGCGGCGAGCGGCTTCGACGGCGCGTACGTGACGTTGTTCGACGCGTGCTGCGCGCAGGCCGACGCGCGCCGCGCGCTGCGGCCGAACATCGATTTCCTGACCGCCGCGACGCTGCTCGAACTCGGTGTCGCCGCGCCGTCGTGGGGCGTCGGCATCGGGCTCGGCGCGCGCATCGCGGCGATGGCCGCGCATGCGGTGGAACGGCGCCGCCGCCCGGCGTTCGGCGTCAACAGCGCGACCGCGCGACGGCTGCTGGCCGCCGTGCCGGTCGGCTGGCTGTGAACCCTCACCCTTTTCGCACAAGGAACGTCATGCTGCTCAAGAACCTGCGCCCGGCGAACGACTACGATCGCTTCGCCACCGAAACGCTCGAACCGTGGGACCTGCTGTTCATCAGCCGCATCCGCCAGCTGGCGCGCGGGATGACGGCCGGCACGCTCGCCGACATCGGCACGGCCACCGGCGTCGTGCCGGTGCGGCTCGCGACCGATCCGGCGATGCGCGGCTGGCGCTACGTCGGCATCGACCTCGATCCGGCGATGCTCGACGAAGGCCGCCCGCGCATCCACGAACTCGGGCTCGACGACACGATCGAGATGCGCGTCGGCGACGCGCTCGCGCTGCCGTTCGACGACGGCACGCTGACGATGGCGGTCGGCCGCGCGACGCTGCACCACCTGCCCGACAAGGCGCTCAGCCTGACCGAGATGTACCGCGTGCTGGAGCCGGGCGGCATCGCGCTCGTGCACGACATGCGCCGCGACGCGCCGCAGCACCTGCTCGACCGCTTCACCGAGATGCGCGCCGCTGCCGACTATCCGCCGACCCACGTCGAGGAAAAGATCACGCTCGACGAAGCGCATGCACTCGTCGCCGAGGCCGGTCTGGCCGAAGTCGCGTCGATCTACAGCCCGAGCATGGGGCTCGGCGCGCTCGGCTTCGAAATCCTGCTGAAGAAACCGGCGCTGGCCTGAGCGATGACCGATCTCGCCTTCCTCGCCGCGCATGCGGCCGTGCGGCTCGGCGCCGACGACGTGCACTGCGCGCCGGTCGCGCCCGGCGCGACGCTGCCGCTGTGCGTGACGCCGCGCAGCGCCGAACTCGCGACGTCGCCGGAGATGTTTGTCGCATGGTACCGCTCGCGGCTCGACACGATCGACACGCTGCTCGACGCATGCGGCGCGCTGCTGTGGCGCGGCTTCGCGGTGCCCGACACCGCCGCGTTCGGCCGCCTCGGCGCGCTGTATCCGGCGCACGCGAACGGCTATACGGCCGGCGCCGCGCCACGCAAGCAGATCGACGGCCAGGTCTATGAATCGACCCGCATGCCGCCGCCGTTCAGGATCGGGCTGCATCAGGAGATGGCCTACATGCCCGCGTTTCCGCGCCTCGTCGCGTTCTACTGCCGGCAGCCGGCCGACGCGGGCGGCGAGACGCCGATCTGCGACATGCGGCGCGTGACCGCGCGCGTGCCGGCCGCGCTGCGCGCGCGGTTCGCCGAACGCGGCGTGATGTACCTACGCAATTTCGCGGCGCCGGGCGACCGCGCGGATGGTCTCGCCGCGAACCCGAACCTGCCGTTCGCCGCGTACCACCGGCCGTGGGACGACGCATTCGGCACGACCGAGCGCGACGAAGTCGAGCGGCTGTGCGCCGAGCGCGGCGTCGGCTGCCGCTGGCTCGACGACGGCAGCGTGACCGTATCGCACGTCGGCAGCGCGCTGCGCACGCATCCGCGCACCGGCGAGACGGTGTGGTTCAACCAGGCGAGCGCGCAGCACCCGAACCCGCGCTCGATGGGCGAGCTCAGCTATCGCTACCTGCAGCGCATGTACGGCGCGCGCGCCGCGTTCCCGTACGAGATCCGCTACGGC